>DASQMK010000643.1:0-16280 GCA_035645575.1 Metabacillus sp. | reverse complement strand
GAGTTATGCTACAAGTGAGCCAATGCAAACTCAAAAAAACTACGGGGAGACATTAGAAAAGCTAGGTTTTAAGAGTTCAAGCTTGCAATCTCTTCCAACATCAAAGGATGAAGAAGAGGTATTTTATAATAATCTTCTAGTTATAAAGTATAAGAAAGGGATCTCCTCAAAGTCTCATCAAAAAATGGGAACAACGTTAGTGAGAAAGGTAAGCAAGTTGCAATATGATGTTGTCCAAGTGACAAATAAAAAAGATCTTGATAAAATTGCGGCTGACTATTTGAAGCGTGATGATGTTTTATCTGTTACAAAGAGTGCAAAAATTAAACAATTAGGCTTACCAGATCAAAAAAAATCGTCGATGTACCACCTTGATAATTTGAAAGTTGATGATGCAACGAAGCTAGCAGGTAAAAGTAAAGTGAAGGTGGCAGTTGTCGATACAGGAATAGACGCCAATCATCCAGAATTAAAAAATAAGATTGTGTATAACTACAATGTATTAGATCCATTAAAAAAGGGTGCTGCTGATTTACATGGTACACATGTAGCAGGAATTATTGCTGCTGAGAAAAACAATGAAATCGGCGGCTATGGTGTAAACCCTAATGTTCAAATTGTATCAATAGATGTATTTAATCGTTCCTTTTTCTCCAGTGACTACACAGTTGCAGAGGGGATTTTAGAAGCAATTAAACAAAAAGTTCAAGTGATTAACTTAAGTCTAGGATCAACATATGCTTCTCCAATTATTAAAGAAGCAATTGACAAAGCGATAGAAGCCAACATTACAGTTGTTGCTGCAGCTGGTAACAGTAGTTCTGAAATGTTAGAATATCCAGCTTCATTTAATGGGGTCATTAGTGTTGGAGCTACAAATAAACAAAACAAACTAGCTGAATTCTCGACATTTGGTCCATCTGTTGATGTTGTAGCGCCAGGAGAAGATATATATAGTACGGCGTATGAGGCAGGGCGAGGTTCATCTTTTGCAAAGCTTGATGGAACTTCAATGGCTTCTCCAGTTGTAGCTGGAACGGTTTCATTGCTACTATCAAAAAATCCAAAGTTAACACCACAGCAGGTTCAGTATATTTTAAATAAAACAGCAACAGATTTAGGGAGCAAAGGATATGATACAACCTATGGCTTCGGTTTAGTTAATCCTGTTAATGCATTAAAATATGATCCTGCAAAATTACCAACTTTTGAAAAGGTGAAAGAAAATCAACTGATCGAGAAGGCAAAGAAAATTGAAGTAGAAAAGGAATCAGTTCAAAAAGGTGCAATTACTAAGCTATATCAAACGGATTGGTATCAATTTTCTGTTAATGAAAACGAGTATGTCCAGTTAAATTTACTGCCTACTAAAAAGACCTATGACTATGAATATGAGCTTTTTTTCTTCCCTAATGGAGAAACAGAAACTGCTGCAGAACATGTAACAGTAAATGATGTAACAGTTGGTGGTGAAGAAGGTTCACTATATAAAGCTCCTCAAGCTGGGACTGTTGTTATTGGTGTAAGAGATGCACTAAAAAAATACATGGAATCTGCAAAGCAAACGTACGCCTTAACGATTTTGAAAACAGAAGAATTACAAGATGATGGATTGACGGAAGAGAATATGAAAACTATTACTCAGTTCCCTTTTACATCAGAAGATTTATATTTTACTGAAGAAACACCTGATAAAGAAGCACAAGTTGATGGAGAGTTGCCAGTTGAAAACTTAAACCTTGGTGATAGTGATTTCTTCACCTTCAATATACCTGTAAACAGTGAAAGCACCGAAACCTACAAGGTTAAATCAACTGGAGTTCCTGGAATTGATCAAACTATTAATCTTTATTTGATTGAGAAATATGATATAGAAGGCGAAGTTATAGAGGAAAAAGTTTTGTATGACTCTATTAATCAAAATGGTTTTGGCCAAGGGGAAACAATTTCGTTCAACGGTTACCCTGGAGCTACCTTTGTTTTTGAAGTGACAAACAATCCTCTATCAGAATTCTTTATGTGGGATTATTTCTGGCAAGAGCTTGATCTTAATAGAAGCTTTTCTTCAGCTATTCCTTATAAAGTTACTGTAGAAAAAAGCGTATTACCAGCTGATGAGGATCAATTCCCTGAAGGATCTTATGATTATTCTGAGGAAGTAACAGAAGAATACGTGGAACAAGCTGTAAAAACAAAGGACACTATCCGAAATGGTATTTTAGAAGACTTGCTCGCTTCGTTATCAGAAGAAGATAATTATTTTTCATTGATCCCAGACATCGCGATGCCATACTCTGTTGATGAGGAAGCAAAAGGCTTCTTCCAATATAGTGGTGACGAAGACTGGTATTCTGTTCAGTTGGAGAAAACAGGAGTATATGAGATTTCAAATAAAGGTGTCCAAACAGGAATCGAGATATACCGACAAGATCCTGACACAGGAGATTTTAGTATGATAGCATCGAACGTTTACTTTGATATGTTCCGTGAATCAGTACTAGAAAAATTTAATGTTAGTTTAAAAGCAGACCAAACGTATTATATTAAGTTAAGTGATCCAATGTATCGTCCAAATATAAATGAATATACGTTCTCTGCTAAATTTGTCACAGATGCACCATTAGATCCACAAGAATCAAATGATTTATATGCAGAAGCAACTGAGTTAAAAGAGGGTAAGGTAACAGGTAACTTCTCAACAGAGCAAGACTTGGATATTTTCTATTTCACACCTGCTAAAAATGGGGTTTACGGTTATCATGTTGAGCCTGTGGATACAAAATATAGTAGTAATGTACCGAAAGAAATGAAAAGAGAATTGGATCCTGTCGTGTTTGTCATTGAAGACACGGATGGTGATAAGGAGCTTGATGTAGAGGAAGAAGGGAAGTTAATCATCACAGACTCTGGTTTTTCAGGTGATGAAGAACGTGGATCGTTTAATGGGTCAAAAGGAAAAGGTTATTTTGTCGTATTATTTGATTATTATGGTACATCTTCTTTCCAAAACTACACTTTTACCTTTGCTTCAGGAAATAAAGTAGACGAGGACAAAGGATCAGTTATTAAAAATAATGTTCCAAGTAAGCCTATTTCATTAAAAGCAGATAAAAAAGGAAAGCTGATTGGTAAAGGTTATATGAATGCTTCAAATCAAAAAGGGGACGTGGACTTTTTTAAGCTTGTTATTTCAGATAAAGCTAAGAAATACAAGGTGAAGCTTGATGTTCCTTCGGATTTAGATGGAGTTGTCAGCCTCTATGAAGCAAATGGAAAGCAATTGTTGAAAAAAGATCTGTATGGACTAGGTGATTCTGAAGAATTTTATGTGAATTTGAAAAAAGGAACCTATTTCTTCAAAGTAGAAGACAGAAAAGGAACGGCAAGTATTTCACCGTACCAATTAACATTTCAATAAGGCTATATGCGGAACCCCCTCTTTTTTATCTAGGGGGGTTCTTTAATTAAACGTTTATTTATGCCTCTTTTCAAAACGATTAGTCTCTATTGATCGTTGATAAAGGGTTTAGGCCTTTTCTACCTCGCCATTTCCTTCAACAGCTTTTGCTGCATGATATAGCCGCCATGAATGATTCGGTTCATATTGAATCGCTTTGTTAAGCCAGACTGTTTGTTCTTCAATGGAAATCAACTGATGCTCAACTGCAAATCGTATATACTGAGATTGGATCCCGGTACATAAGGATTCGCCATGCTTTTCCACCTAAACCCGTCAAGGAAAACTCATCCCAGTGGGTCAATGCATCCTTCCAATACAAAACCCGCTCAGAAAACGTATCAAAGTTGATCAATAATCGTTGCTGCAAAGAATGCGGCAATATCCGATAGAGCTCACCCTTCCAATAAAGTTCGCTGATTAATAACAAAAATCCTATTATTTTTTTTGACATCATCAAATTCCTCCGTAATTTTATAGTAAAGTCCATTTTCTAGATCCTTTTGACATGGTACCGAACGATCTTTTACGGACTTTTCCACTATTATTATCGGAGAATATTGGAAATTATTTGGTATTTTATGAGTGTGTAATAAAAAACTACTCACGCCGTGAAGGTGAGTAGCCTATATCTTTAATTTACTTTAGCTCTTAATCTATTTTCAAAAGATGTTAAGCTTGCTGAAATCGAGTTAGGAACAGATTTATAACCGCCAGCGTGTTTAATTTCGATTGCTCTTCGTTTTAGACGATCAAGTGTTGAAAATTCGTTCTTGGCTTTAACTAATTTGTTATCATCGATTAGCCAATAGATATCGTGTAATAAACGGTAGATGGATACTTCATAAATTACTCGTTCAATCGCGACCTTGGAAGGAGTGATATACTTATCTCTAAGCTTGTTACGATTAGCGCTACCGTAAACTTGACCAATTGCTCTTTCCGTTGCACGTAATTTGTTTGTAAATGAATCATATTGGCTATTTATCGTTCCAATATGTCCAGATGCGATTTTTTGATTGAATTGTGCAAGTGTTGTATTCATGATGTTTCCTTGATTTGTTGCTTGTAAGGCTTGAAGGGAACGATCAATGTTTACGGGTAATGCTTTATAATTTCCTGCTTTTTTAATTGCGATTGAACGCTTTTTTAGTCTATCTAACTTCGATAATTGGTTTTCTGCAGCACTTATATTATTTTTAGAAATGAGTGATCCCACATTATTTAGTAATCGATATTGTGATACCTCATAAATGGTTCGCTCAATGGCAATTTTGGAAGGCTTGATATATTTTTCTTCAAGTGAAGCACGATTGCTTTTTCCACTGACCTTTCCAATTGCTAGTTCTGTTGCTCTTAGCTGAGACGTTAGGCGATCATATAAACTATTAATCTTGGTTATAGAGCCTGAATCAATAGCATAATTATAGGTTGATAATTCGCTGAGTAACTTATTTCCTGCTTTTTGTGCAAGTTCTTTATTTAAAGTATTAGGATCTAGGTAACCATGGTCAATTGCTATCTTTTCAAAGGTAGCCCCTGAATTTGTAATAATGACTGTTGTATAAAGGTTCACTTGATTGAAAAGCCATCTGACTTCATTGTTATGCATTCTTACACAGCCTGAGCTGACATATTTACCTATCGAGCTTTCATTGCTGTTTCCATGGATTGCATAAGTCGTACCATATGTGCCTCTTGCATCGAGGCCAAGCCATCTGTCACCAAGAGGGTTTCTAGGATCGCCGCCTGGGATGTTCATTGTATAGTAGGGGCGGTTTTTGATTTTGTTTACAATCTTAAATGTTCCCTCGGGAGTATAGGAGTCATACTTACCTGTTGCTACATTAAAAACCTTGATGAGTTTCCCGCTGTCAAAAAAAGCCAGTTTATTTGTGCTCTTATTAATAATGATTAATTGGTCATTTGAGGCTTGAACAGGTTGTTGAAAAAAAGCAAAATAACTAATTAAAAAAAATAATATTATTCCTATACGTTTCAATACATACACCACCTATTAAAAAATTAATCTTATGAATAATTATAGTAAAAGTATATTGAAAATTATGTAAAATAGCGGAGCAAATTAATTGATAATTTATGTAGATTTGTCAGTATATATTTTTTTATCGACATATTTTCGCATAACTTTTGTTTGATTTTTGAAAAATGTATTTTTGACCATTTTCGACATTGTTGTTATCATATTCATAATAAGACAATGAGGTGAAATATGATGAGAATGTTAGCCGCTTTATTTCTATTAACCTCCATTTTCCTAGCAGGATGTGGAACTGATGTATCGAAAAATACAAACGAGACAGCTGAAGAAAATACATTAGAACAAAATGAAACAACTGGTAATAATGAAGAAATGACAGAAACAGAAGAACCTCAAGAGAATACGGAAGAAGTAACAGAGGAACCAACTGAGGAACCAATAGTAGAAGAATCACACGAAGACACTTCTGAAGAGTCAGTAGCTGAAGATGAACAAAAAATCATCAAAGAATTAGAAGCTATATACAATGGACAAGTAGACACACACAGCATTGAAATTCAGACAACAGACCAAGAGTCTATGATCTTCCAAACTCTTGAATCAGAAGTCGATTTTGGCTCAATTAATGAAGGCAGTAAAGTGAATATTGATTATTATACTGACGAAAATGGTCAAAATATCTTAAAGAGTATTACGGTTTTGAATTAATATGAGATCCCACAATTTACATTGTGGGATTTTAACATTAAACCCTACTAACAAAAAACTAGTGTTTTTACGCTCTAAGAAAGATGTGAAGCAAGTCATTCAGGATTCTAGCGGTACGATTTATTTCCATGATGGTGCCCGGCTATGGAGGTATTCTATATAGTAAATGAAAGGGCAGCTTGTAAAAGTGCCGCCCTTTTGTTACTGCTTAGGAAATTATAAAATGCTTGAACTGTGGATAACTACTTCGACATCCAGCTCCAGCGCCTAGCCCCTCGAGGTCATAAGATAATATAGAATTGAAGGCAAAGGACGCCTTCTATTCTAAATCATCTTATTTGCCCTAGGCTGACCAAGGCGCTTGCGCTTTTGTTACTAATTATTCTAACTTACCTCTTGTTTCAGTCTCATAATCCTCTAAAAATGCTTTCATACTTGGCAAATCAGGATATTTTCCAGGGTATAGTTGATTTCCTGCTTTTTTAACTTCAACTGCACGGTTCTTTAAACGATTGAGTTTTTTTAATTCTTCTTTAGCAGCAGTTTGGTTATTTTGAGTGATAAGGTTATTTATTTCCTTTAGTAGCTCATAAATTGACACCTCATATATAATTGTTTCACGTACAATTTTGGCTTGTTTTACTAGTGCCTCAGCCATGTATTTACGTGTTTCACTACCGTGTACCTTCCCTATGAGTTGTTCTTCCTTTTTAATCTTTGCTGACAATAAATGATAGGATTCAACAAGTTCCTGTGTAAAAGCATCTTTTTGTACAAACTTATAAACTTGGTCTTTAGAAACTGTTACTTCAATTTGTCCAAATTTCACAGCATCAATGAAACGTGCTGCTCTCATTTGATAGGTTTTTGCAGCTTCAAGACCTTGTTGTAACTCTAGTTTTTTAGCGCCTGAGAGGAAGCTGACTTTTTCTTGAGCATTCAAAACCGCTGTTTTTACTACCGAATAATCTGTTCCGAATTGAGGAGAAATTATTATGTCAGCTGTAGATGAAGCATCGTAATAACCTCTTAATTTATTTGACTTTATTTGGGCATCTGCAACAAGTTGAGTAGCTGTATTTTCAGCATGATCTCTTAAGAGTGCATTGATTTGGCTCGTCTTACCGATCACAATAATTGGTTTTTTCGCAGGATCGAGCCATTTAAGAAGCTTAACAACATTGTCTTCTGAAAGAGCTACACATCCAGCAGTAGGACTTGTTGAGCTTCTCCAAACATGTAAGAAAATAGCACTTCCTTTTCCTTTAACAATAGGGTTAACGTTATAATTAATGGCTACCGCATACTTGTAAAGAGGCTGTTTTAATTTTTCAAAAGAATTCCAACGCGTATTAGGATTTCCACTATAGGTCACCCATTTGTTGTAATCCGGTGAAGCTGGATCATCTATCCAATAGTCACTTGACTTGGTTAATCGGTAGGGAAGCTTCACTCCGTTTGGTTTTTCTGACCAACCAAACGCTGTACCAAGTGTGTATACACCCATTGGAGTTATTCCGTCTCCTTCTTTTTGTTTACTTGAAATACCATTTTGACCTACGACAGCTACCATTTTAGGAAGTGCTTTCCTCCACTCACCATTGATCCTTTCATATGTCGTAACCGCAGCTCCTATTCCATTACTATTGTTAACGATGATCACTTGGTTTACATCACTTATTTCTTTTAATTGTTCAAATCCATTTAGTTGGCTAGTCGCAAAAGAATTTTGTGGCATTATGACAAAACAAACAACAAGAGATATCAAAAGAATTAGCTGTTTTTTCAATAAATGTTACCTCCTCTTTTATTTTCTACTATTATATAAGGCTACGACAAAATTATTGAAAAATTAAGTCTATAGACAAAATATAATGAACTATGAAAGAATACAAGAAATAATTTTTTGTTTAAATTTGTCAAAAGACCCTTAAAATTTAACTTTTAATATGAGAAAAAAATGATACAATTACTAATTAGTAATCTACTATCTATTAATGAAAGAGGATAAACGATGAATCAAAGACAAATTCGTCATAAAAAGAAAAAAAAGAAAAAGATTGTAAGAGGGTTTTTCCTCCTCTTAGTTTTGACATTTGGTTTTGTTGGGTATGTGGTTTATCAATACTATACAGGTCTACAGGCAGCTGGAGAAGGATTTGATAATAATGGTGTATCTGATTTTGACGGTGCTAAAGTAGATGAACAAGGTAGGATTAATGTTCTGCTACTTGGGGTTGATTCTAGAGGAGAAGAGAAGTCCCGGACAGACACGATCATGATTGCTCAATATGATCCCAAACAGGGAACAGCTAAGTTAGTTTCGGTTATGCGAGATACTTATGTTGAAATACCGGGATATAAAAACTATAAAATAAACACAGCCTATTTCCTCGGTGGTCCAGAATTGTTAAGGAAGACATTGGAGGAAAATTTAGGGGTAGACCTTCATTATTATGCACTTGTTGACTTTAAAGGATTCCAGCAGGTTGTGGATACTCTAGCACCTAATGGAATTGAAATTGATGTGGAGCAGAGTATGTCTAAAAACATCGGAGTGAGCTTAGAGCCTGGTGTACAAATGCTTGATGGAGCAGAGTTGCTTGGATATGCACGATACCGAGCTGATCCCAAGGGTGATTTTGGACGGGTAGAACGTCAACAGGAAGTCATTAATGCTTTAAAAGACGAGTTAATTAGTGTGAATGGTGTAACGAAACTTCCTAAATTAATCGGTACGGTACAACCATATATTGAAACAAATGTGGATGGTACTGAGGTTCTAGGAATATTAAAAGACTTCATCCTAAATACACCTGAAGACATTGAGACATTGACAATTCCGATTGAAGGTTCATATACGAACGAAAGGTATTCTCATGCTGGTTCAGTGTTAGAGATTGATATGGAAGAAAATAAAGCAGCTCTTGAAGAATTTTTAAATGGTGATTCAACAGTGGTTAAGAGCAATTCGGAACAAGAATGAATAAAAAACAATCCTTTAATGAATTGGCAAATAGGCTTTATTACAAAAGAAAAAAGAGCTTAGATTTTTTATTAACGGGTTCTCCTTTGGGAGAGAAAAGTAAAAAATGAAACATCCAATTGACAGACCAAAAAAAATTTTGGCCTGTCTTTTTTATCGATTAGGAAATTATAAATTGCATAAATTGCGGATAAGAGTCTCGACATCCAGCTCCAGCGCCTAGCCCCTCGAGGTCATAAGCCAATTTAGAATTGAAGGCAAAGAACGCCTTCTATTCTAAATCGTCTTATTTGCCTAAGGCTGTTCAAGGCGCTTGCGCTTTTGTTCTTGCTTAGGAAATTATAAAATGCTTGAACTGTGGATAAGAGTCTCGACATCCAGCTCCAGCGCCTAGCCCCTCGAGGTCATAAGCTAATATAGAATTGAAGGCAAAGGACGCCTTCTATTCTAAATCATCTTATGCTTGTCGGGGCTGACCAAGGCGCTTGCGCTTTTGTTCTTGTTAAATCAAGGTTTTTATTAAAATGTTAATAAAAATAGCAGAAAATTAACACATAAAATAACGTTGGACAATAACTATTGTCTTTGCTAATTAATGTGCTGTTTTGATAGCGGTTTCGGACGCTAAAATTAACAAGGATTTTACAATAAATGATATATAATCTATCTAAGATAAGAAATTAAACTGATGGAGGAACTAAATGACTAAAATTGGGGGATACACTTGCAGTTGCTGCGGTAAATATCACGAAAAACTTCCTACAAGTTATGGAAACCCAGCTCCTGTTTATTACTATGATTCTGAACCTGAAGAGCGAGATGATAGGTTTGAATTAGATGATGATTTATGCATTATGGATAACGAGCATTTCTTTATTCGTGGATGCATTGAAATCCCCATTATCGGGACCGACGAACACCTAATATGGGGTGTATGGGTTTCATTAAGTGAAGCTAATTTTAACAATGTAAAAGAACACTGGGATAAACAAGAATTATTGGAACCAATGTTTGGTTGGCTATCTACTGATTTACCTTGCTATCCTGATACAGTAAATTTAAAAACAATGGTTCATCCTAGACCAGATGGCATTCGGCCTTTCATTGAACTTGAACCTACCGACCATCCATTAGCCGTGGAATTCAGAGACGGAGTAACCATTGAACGTGCAAAAGAGATAGCTGAACAGCTTTGTTTTAATAACGATGACCAAGAAAAAGAGCATTGATATCGATTCAATGCTCTTTTTATGCGATTTAATGTGTTAATTTTAATGCTAATTTATATTGATATTTAGCCTATTAGATAACTTTCCCTCCGAAATGAGAACCCGTTAATTTTTTATCTGAGCTCTTTTTATTTAGCTGATACACTGAAAAAGCAATAATGAAGAACATCCAGTCTTAATTTTTCAACTAATTTAATTACATTTTCGTAAAGGTACATCTTAAAATAAATGTTTGTTATGTTGTGTAAACTAGTGAGTATGAACAGTTCCAAGGAGTGTCGATATGGAGTTATTTGAGCGACATAAGGTTTTAACATCAGAAAATGAATGTACAATTATCCTCTATTTACATCCTTTTGCTACCGAGTTTGCCGGTGAACTAGGACACGAAGGAAAGCAGAAGGATCTTCAGGAAAGTGCAAAAAAGTATGTTCAGACAAGATTCCCGAACATAAAATATGCCACAATAAAAGTTGTTTCAGGTTTATTATTAGTTTCTAGTTTTTCCTTTGCTAAAGGAGAAGTAAAAGTATCTGCCCATAAAGCAAATTTCAATATGACTTACTTATACTTTGGTAATACAAGTAGTTATATCAAACAAATTGACCGTACAAATGGAAATCTAAATATTGTTTCTCCGAGTTTTTTTGATATTAATCCTGATGGTAGTTTAAAGCTAACTTCTCAAATTAGTTCATCACTAGTATCTGAAATGCATAAACGAGGTATTAAGGTTGTGCCATTTCTAAGTAATCATTGGGACCGGAATATCGGAAGAGCTGCTTTAGCAAATCGAGAGCAACTTGCTACACAAATTGCCAATGCGATTTCACAATTCAATCTTGACGGTGTGCAAGTGGATATTGAGAATGTAACAGATGTAGATCAAGCGAACTATACTGACTTAGTTCGACTACTTAGAGAGAAACTTCCAGCAAACAAGGAAGTATCTGTTGCGGTTGCTGCTAATCCTTACGGATGGAACAAGGGGTGGCACGGATCCTATAATTATAAGGAACTTGCTAAGCATTCTAGTTATCTAATGATAATGGCGTATGATGAAAGCTTCCAAGGAAGTCCAGAAGGACCGGTAGCGAGTTATGACTTTGTGGAGGGTTCCATTACATATGCTTTAGGAGAGGGCGTTCCAAATGAAAAGATTGTCCTTGGTATTCCATTCTATGGACGATATTGGAAACAGGGAGAAAACTACGGGGGGTATGGTATTTCGAATATACGTGTTGCTGAATTAAAAAATAATTACAAGTCAACAGTTACTTATGATGAACAAAAACAATCTCCTAAGTTAACCTTTGAAATTAAATCTACTGACCCAAAAACAACGATCGCTGGGAGGACACTAACAGAGGGTACCTATTATCTATGGTTTGAGGATGAGCGTTCGATTAAAGCCAAAATTGACCTAGTACATAAATATAACCTTAAAGGTACTGGAAGCTGGAGTTTAGGACAGGAAGACCCTGCCATTTGGGAAGATTATAAAACGTGGATGCTTACTCATTCCAACGAGATTCCAAATAGTGAATATTCAACGGGAAGTGGGGATTCTATTTCAGGTTCTGAGAGTACTTATATTGTAAAGGCAGGAGATACGCTTTCAGGAATAGCGAAGGCCGAAGGAATTACTGTGGATCAGTTGAAGCAATATAATTCTTTAACAACAGATGCCATTTATATAGGGCAGTTATTGTACTTAACACCTAACAAAGAAAATATCACAATACAAATTCCGAATACAAAGCTCCCGACAAACCATGGACAAATTATTGGTCGTCTTACGTTAAAGGAAGATACTCCATTAGTTAAAAGACAATCGAATGGATCATTTATAACCTATAAAATGCTTAAGAATGGAGAGGTTATAAATGTCTACGGAGTTTTGGGAAATCGGTATGATGTTGGTGGGGACTACTATATTAAGCAGTCAAGTAAAATGAGCTTGCATGTCGGTCGCCTTTTAGTAAAAGATAGAGAAATTCTTTATAAGCCAGATGGTACAGTTCATAGGCATCTAAAAAAGGGGGAAGCTCTTCGTGTATACAGCTACAATCACCAGAGATACGATGTAGGTGGAGGTTATTTTGTAAAACCTACGAAAAATGTTTCCTATTATGAAGGATTTATTCGACCAAAAACAAATTTACCCTTATATAATCCAAATGGAAGAGTACATCGAATGATTCAGCCAACTGAACTTATACGTGTTTACGGAATTGACCGTGATCGTTTTTTTGTAGGTGGAGGATATTATGTTCTTATTGATAAAACTAAGGCAACGTTTATTCGCCACTAATGAAATGTTAATACTATATAAACACAAAAGCCTCCGTTTAGGAGGCTTTTGTGTTCATCATACACTTGTCTAAAAGAAAAGCCCAACGATGTATTGCAAAATTTAACATAATTATTGGGTTTTATCCAATAAAATGGAATAATACCATAATAATGTAATAACGGGAACAATCATTATTTTACCACATTTTCACTCAAATGGATTTAATTTTTCATTTTTTTATGAATAAAGTTTCATTTCATATTAGTATTAAAGTCCTTGTTGGTATAAAATGATAAAACCACAACAGGATTAAACTCTTTCTTATTGCATATACTCTAAAAAATGGAATTTATACCAATCTTTAATGACGAAGCACTATAATAATGGTAGGATATATATGTAAAAATGAGTCGAGGAGTAGAAAAATTTGTCTAAAATGAATAAGGTTTTTAGCTTAAGTGTAATCATGTTACTCTGTTTTTCCTTTTTAACTCCATTAAAAGGTATGGCTGTATCGGAGGGAGACTCTATCTTTGAAAATTTAGGGCCAAAAGTTGAGTATGTTAATGTCATTAAAGGTAAGGTTGTTTCTTCCCAAGGAAAAGATTATTATGTTAGTTTACTGCAGGGTGAACCTGCAAAGTTAGCTGTCATTGATTACAAGACCAAAAGAGTTGTTGATCTGCGTGATTTAGAAGGGGCAAAGGCAGCATGGTCAATTGAATCCACCCCTACAGGAATTGTTTATATAGGTACAACGCCAAATGAACATGTGTATAAGTACGATATTAACACCAGAGAATTAGTTGATCTTGGAAAAGCAACAACGAATTCTGATACGGTTATCTGGGACATGGCTTATGATGAAAAGGGAGATCGACTTTTCGGTGTTACTTCCTACGGAGGACGAGTGTTTTACTACAATCAGAAACAAGGATTTAAGGATTTAGGCCCAGTTATGAGCGGAAGACAATATGCTAGAAGTGTTGTGTATGATTCCAATGAAAATACGCTATATATCGGAGTAGGCTCACCAGCTGCTTTAATTAAATGGAATTTAACAACAAATGAAAAGATAAATATTTTAGAGTACGATCGCTCAAGCTCGTCTGTTTATGATTTAGATTTAGTGGACGGACAATTATTCGCTAAAATGGAAGAAACAAATGAGATTCTCCATTACGATATAGACACTGATAAATTAGTTCATCGTTTTAATGCGGATTCCAGAGGAGTTTCAGACCCAAAACCTTCTGAACCTATTGTGTTTTTTAGTTATAAGGGAGCTCTTTATGAATACAACTATAAAGAGAAATCAAATAAAAAGATCCAATCAGAATTATATGGTTCAAGCGCCGTTTCATTAGATATTCTTCCAGGAGAACAGAAAGTCGTTGGTTTGGCGGGAAATCTAGGTCGGTTTTATGAGTATCAATACAAGCAAAATCGTTTTTCAATAGCGCTCTTGGATCTTCCGCCACAGTTTGTTGAATTGTTTAAAATAGGAAGTAGCTCATCAGGGGATATTTTTAGCTCGGGATTTATCTCAGGACATCTATCACGCTATAATCCACTTACTAAAACAAATGAAATATACAGCGGATTAGGACAAGTTGAAAGTGTAGCGGAGCTAAACGGAAAGATCTACTTTGGTACATATCCAGATGCAAATATATTTGAATATGATCCAAACACAAACTGGAATAAAAATTCCAATCCAGCAAAGTTATTATCACTTTCCGAATTAGGACAAACTAGACCTTCGATTATTGTTCCTGATGAAAACAATAATCGTCTATTCATTGGAACTGTTCCAAAGCGGGGAGAAAAATCAGGTTACATGATTATCTATGATGTGAAGAAAAAAGAAGTGATTTCACAATTTATATTAAAAGAAGGTCAACGAGTTGTTTCTTCCACATATGATGAACAAAATAATATCTTATATGCGGGCACATCCGTATATGATGGCTCAGGTGTTAAAACAGAAGATGGAGCCAATATCTTTAAGGTTGATTTAAATAGTGAATCTTTAGAACCAGAAGAAGTAACAGCGTTAAATGGATATCACATTATGGTATCTGCTCTTAAATGGACACCTGATGGAAAGATATACGGAATTCTTGACAATAAATTTATTGTATATAATACATCCGAAGATAAAACATCAGAACGTATTGATATATACCCTATTGTTCCAGAGAGTGTACTAGGAATGGGAAGAAATGAATCCTTAGTAACAGGTGAGGATGGCTACTTATATGGAACAGTACAAAACACCTTGTTTAAAGTGAATCTTGAAAACTATAGTATGAACATATTTCGACAAGGTGATGTAAACACACTTGTTAAAGATAATAAAGGGTATTTCTACTTTAATAGTGGTGCAAATCTTTGGAGAGTCAAACAATCTTCCCTAACAAGTGATAAGGCAATTATACCAACGAACATTTATTTACCGCATGTAACGGTAACAGAATCACCATTTCCAATTGCCCGTGTTTATACAAAAAGACCGGTTGTATTATATCAAAAGCAAGGAAATAGAATGATACCATTCAAGACGCTAGGTGCTAAACAAGCATTTAGAGTGTATGGAGTGGAGGGCTCATATTATCATACTGGTGGCGGCTACTATGTCTATCATGAGGATTCAAAAACAACTCCATATATAGGTCGGGTAGCTACCAGCATCCCAACACCAATTTATAAACCAAATGGGGAACTGTTTAGATTGATGATGCCTGGTGAAGAAATACGAGTTTATAATTATGATGAAGAAAACTATGATGTAGGTTCAATGTACACCATTCCGAAATCAACAGAAGTGACGTATTATACTGGATCACTCACTTTATTAGAGGAGACACCTCTTTATAAATATGGAGAAGATGAACCAATTCTAACTCTATCTGCCGGAGAGCAGTACTTTATTTCAGGTACTGATGGAAATAAATTAGATATTGGAAACGGCTACTATATACTATATGATAAAAATATAATGAAATACGCTAAAAGTTAAAATTACTCGGGACTGGTCCATTTATTGGATTAGTCCTTTGTATTATTAATTAAAGGATGGGTGGACCAATTATGAGGAGAATACTGGGTTTTGGCATCACAATTATGTATTTGTTATTGTTATGTAACACAACAGTGTCTGCCTATGCAGTTGAGGACCTAAAAGTTATTACAAGTGAAGAAATAAGTAGCGGTCTAATGACTAGAACACAAAAAGGAAAATCAACTAACGATCCTGATCTTCATGTACCTTTAAATGAGATCGAAAACCGGGAACTGATTATAAAGGGAAATGTGGCTGTTCAAGCTTTAGAATTGATCGGACTGCAACGAATAGAAACGACTAATCTAGTAAACACCGATTCTAAGCTATATAAAATGAAAATTCCAAGTCAATTAAACTATGAATCTATATTACTAAAGGTAAAAGAACTACCAGGAGTCGAGTTTGCTGAACCAAACTATAAACTTGAAATAAATGCAACACCCAATGATTATTATTATTTAAAACAATGGTATCTTCCGGAAGTGAATCTGCCGAAAGCATGGAATTCTTTTTCAACTAAACATGAAATAAAAGT
>DASQMK010000642.1:0-5630 GCA_035645575.1 Metabacillus sp. | reverse complement strand
TTCCCTTTAATCCCTCCACCCTGGAAGCTTCCAATAATACTAGCAAGCACCTGATTATCTCTAGGGTTCAAGGAATAAAGAATGGTTTTCGGAAGTGCATCTTCCTTATCTAGTGCGTCAAGCAGCTGAACTAATGGCTTTGTGATAAGATCGTCATTCATGCAGTCAAACCCTGTATCCGGACCTAATTTTTCAAACATTCGAGTGTTATTATTTCGCAGGGCATTAATATGTAATTGCATCGCCCATCCTAAGCTTGCATATTTTTTTCCTAAGAAAACAAGTGTATAAGATTTATATTTCATTTCTTCTTCGATTGTCACTTTTTCACCAGATAATGCCTTATTAAAAATATCATCGACTTCCGCTTTATCAGCTTCCATAAACATAGCCGTGTCAATTGCATGATCTGACACTCTTCCACCAAGTGAATGGAAAAAGTCTATTCTATCTTCAAGTGTTGTTAAGAAATCATCATAGCTTATAATCTCTTTCCCTGATACTTCTGATAGCTTTTTAACCCATTCACAATAGCTATCACGATTAATTTCCAATCCTTTATCAGGTCTAAAACTCGGTAAAACCTGAACATTGAAATCAGCTTCATTTTTTAGCTTTTGATGATATTCTAATGAATCAGTTGGATCGTCTGTTGTACAGATCACTTCAACATTAGACTTTTTGATTAGCTCTCTAACCGAAAACTCTTTTTTATTTAGTAATTCATTTACTTTTTCCCAAATCATTGGAGCAGTTTTTTCATTTAAGAGCTCGTAAATTCCAAAGAATCGCTGCAGCTCAAGATGTGTCCAATTATAAAGCGGATTTCCGATTGTCATTGGGATTGTTTTTGCCCAAGCAAGAAATTTCTCATAATCACTGGCTGAACCTGTAATATACTCCTCTTCAACCCCATTTGCTCTCATTGCTCTCCACTTATAATGGTCTCCATACAGCCAAGCTTCTGTGATGTTCGCAAACTTTTTATCTTCATAAATTTCCTGCGGACTAAGATGACAGTGATAATCAATGATTGGTAGGTTTTTAGCATATTGATGATATAAATCCACCGCTACATCATTTGATAATAAAAAATTTTCTCCCATAAATGTACTCAATTGCTTCAGCCCCTTTGTTTCATTTTTGAAAACGTGAACATTTTAGTAGATACTAAATAATGAAACTATTAAAATATACAACGATCCCAAAATGCACACGTTAACATTTATTCTTATTATAAGTTATACAGGAAAATACTTCAATCTTTTCCTGTATAACTATTTGCCTTTTTTTGGATTAATCCTTTCCTTGTTTCTTCCATCGGAAAAAATCACTCCACATATTTTCATCTGTTGTTCCGTACAAATAATACGTTTTTGTTGCAGAATCAGGGAGGATAAATGCATCGCGTATCCGTATGTCAGCTTTTTTCAGCATGCTGTTCTCCTCTTTCGGTTAGTTTTGCAACTTTCTTTGAAAATCTATCAACTTCTATGAAAAATCTATCAACTTTCTCTAATAATCTATCATTAGACAAAATCCGACATAAATACAGTAGCTCTAATATAGGGTCAAAGTACTTAGTATAGTTGCTTTGACCCTAAATATTATTTATAGATTACTTAAGATTTTCAATCATTTTTTCTGCCTGAGCTGTTAAGACAGATTTTGCTTTGTCAGTTGCATTGTTCTCCGGGTTTTCGTCATTCAACTCTTTTATGAATTTTTCTAAGAATGAAATACCCTTAATATTTGAGCCTTTTTCGACATGATGCTGTGCCTGTTTTAGGGAGTTTTCGAGTTTGGGTTCAAGAGATCCGTTTATCTCATCTTTTTCAACATACATATCGAATATGTTTTTTAAAGAAGAAAATTCACTAGGCATATACATATCAGGATTTGGTACCTTGCTCCAATCAGTATCTGAAGCAAAATAGAAGCTTGGGTATGAAGGCTGATTATAGCCTACATTTTGCCATGCGATACCGGTTCGATATTGTGCATCATGCATTAGTGTGTAAAGCTTTCGATCTGTAACATCTGAGCTTAGGTAAATACGGATTGCTTCACTATCCTCTGTTCTCACAAGCAATTCTTCTCTCCAGTCACCGAAGATATCAGCTACTAAGGAAGGGTTGCCTTTAGTATGATTATTTGTTCGGGTATTTGTAGCTGTTAAAACCGTTCCTTTTTTCCAATCCTTGATTGTTGGGGTTTGATCAATCGCTCCATCAACAATTTGAGTCGTCATGTCTGCTGACCATTTAATATTCATATTCGTGCCTGGAGCACTATTATCTATTTTTGTTCCATCTGCTGTCCAAAGGCCAACTGCCCACGTTTCTAGTCCTTTGCGGTCAGGATCCACGTCACCAACCATACCTCTTCCAGTGTCTTTTCCAGTATAACCACCATAGATAACTTCACCTGTTGCAGCATCACGAAGTGTATATCCATATGGCGCATATCGCCCACCTTCATGAACCATAAAGATTTCCAATCCTTCACGATCTGGATCAATATCTGCAACATGTAAAGCATCACCATGTCCTAAACCAGCCGTTACGCCTGGGGTTGCACTTTCTGGTGGCATCAGATCACTTGAGCTGTACAGTAACGAACCATCGTGGTCAATTGTTGCGGAACCGTAAATAATTTCCTGCTTGCCATCGCCATCCACATCAGCTGTACTTAGTGAATGAGCACCTTGAGTTGTAAGAGACCCATACTCCTCACTCGTACCTAATCGTCCATGTGGTTCGTCATTGAACGGATTTGTCATTGGTGTCCATCCACTATCAACGTCCCACTGTTCTTTCAGGTGCTTACCATCCCAAGTATAAGCAACCATTGTTGATCTTGTGTAATATCCTCTTGAGAAAATAGCAGAAGGTTTCTTACCATCTAAATAAGCAACACCAGCTAAAAAGCGGTCAACACGATTGCCGGGCTCTATTCTAGCCATCGCATAATCTCCCCACATCAATCCATCGTCATGACGCTCATACTTATAACGAATCGTTTCAAGTTCTTTTCCTGTTTCACCTTCAAAAACGGTTAAGTACTCAGGTCCTTTAACAATAAATCCTTCAAAATCTCTTAAATCGTTGCGGGCACTTCGACTTGGGGCATATTCATCGATAAAATAATCAGCCAAAGCTTCTGCATCCTCAGTAGATAGTGGATAATCGTACTGCTTTTTAATTCCGAAGCATTCCTCAAGTGTTGCTGGCCAATTTCCATTCACAACTTCTTCATGGTTATGCCAATTTTTAAACATATCAACAACATGATTATAATAATCTTCACTGCTCATTCGGTAGTCATCTTGATGACTGTACCCAGCTTTTGTGTCTTCTTTCAGCATTGTAATATACTCTTCTGAAGCTACTTGTCCGTTTTTATCATAGTTAATCACTTTCGTCCCTGGAGCTGTTTTAAACATAAGCTCACTTTTTCCATCACCATCAAAGTCATAGACTAAAAATTGTGTATAATGGGCACCAGAGCGAATATTTACTCCAAGGTCGATTCGATAAAGCAGGGTACCGTCAAAGGTGTAACAGTCAATATACGTATTTCCTGTATACCCTTTTTGTGATACATCCTTTGAGTTCGTTGGATCCCATTTGACAAAAAATTCGTATTGTCCATCACCATCCACATCACCGACACTCATGTCATTAGCCCTATAGGAATAAGCCTCACCACTAGGTGTGACCCCATCTGCTGGTTTTTTAAGCTTCAAATCGTAATATGTATTTTTCCATGGTGTCGTTTCACTGCTTTGATCTAATTCCTTTCCATCTTTCACAGCTGACACATAGTACTTGGATGTGGCTGTACCATTTGGATCTAAAAAGTTTGTACTATCTTCAACTGTTCCAATCTTTTGTCCGTCACGATATACATGAAAATTCACACCAGTTAAACCTGAATCAGAATATCCTGAAACTTCATCTCCAAGTAAGCGCCAGCTTAAAAAGACACCTTCTGATGTGCTTGCTGCTACTAGTCCTCTGTCGAGATATTCTAATTGAATAGCAGTTCCATGATCTGCGTTCGAGGAAACTGCTAAGGAACTACTTTGAAAACCGGTCATTAATAGAGGTGCTGCTATTGATAAGGATAATAGTTTTTTCGTTAAAGATTGTTTTTTCAAGCTTCATTCATCACCTTTCGTTTTTCTTTCGTTGTAGAAAAAGTGTACTAATTGCTTGAGGAGAACAATTTCTGTATTGATTTCTTTAGTTAATAGAAAGATATAGTAAGTCATCTCATGCTCGGGTTACTTTTTCTTTTAAAATATTCTCTTTTAAAAGACTTACCAAAAAGCTTTGATTCCTCCTTCTTTTTGTATTCACAACTATTTTTGTAAACCTTTTCACAAAAGACTAAAGCCCATTATAAGGATCAAGTTTGTTTTTGAACATAAAAAAAACCGTTAATTTTCTCAAGAAAACAGAGTTATTATATAGTTCAAAAAAGAAGAGGAACAATGTTTAGCATTATTCCTCTCTATTTATTATATTTTATTTAACTATCAACTTACTGCTTCCAGTAAACGTTAGGCCTGAATCAAGGTAACCTGTTATCGCCACGTCAATCTCACCTTTTATGTTTTCCAAAGCAGCAAAGATCTCCTTACGATCTACTTTAATTTTAACCTCAGGATCATTTTGAACCATTTTTCCAAATATTGTTTTTCCATTTACATGAAGCTTGACTACTTTAACGGCCCCTTCATTGTTGGTTGGAAGGTCAACTGTAATGGTAACAGCATTCTCACCGCTCTTGCTTTTTGTGTTTAGAACTTCCGGTTCTACTTGAAAACCTACCTCTTCAACTTTCCCTGTATGAATAGCAGGGAATGGAGCTTTTTCCATGTCATGACCTAAAAAGTAGCTTGGGTGAGGGGGTTGATTGTACCCTACATTCTGCCATGCGATCGCAACTCTGTATTGTGAATCATGCATAAGAGTTGGAATACGGTGTTCTGTAACCGCTGTTGTAGTATAAACACGTAAAGCACTACTATCATTTAATCTCCAAATAGCTTCCTCTCTCCAGTCTCCCAACAGATCAGCTTGTAGGGCCGGAGTTCCTTTTGTCCAGTTATTAGACGTTACTTCATTATCTGTTAATAAATTGTCCAGACTATTTGTCTCAGGATTCCATTTATCAATTTTGGCTGCACCTAAACCGTATCTTGGGCTACCTTCTGTTTCATCAAAATCATGATCTAATAATTCACGAAGTAAGTCTCCATCCCACCAAATTGCAAAGTTAGAAGTTGGAATGTTTGTACTGATTTTCTCACCTTTCGCCGTATACATTCCACCTGTTCGATCATTCCACGCTCCACCAACAGCCCACGCTTCTGCTCCTGGATAACGAGGATCTACATCAGCTGATACACCTCTGCCAGTATCTTTACCTGTTTTAACCCCCCAGATAATTTCTCCTGTTTCGCCATCACGGAATGATAGTCCATAAGGTGAACCCGCGCTTTCATGTACACCAAAAATCTCAAGTCCAGGTCTGGTTGGATCTAAATCACTAACATGCTGAGCATCACCATGCCCCCAGCCTGTTGTATGCAATCCTGTTCCATCGTGGTCAATTGCAGC
>DASQMK010000641.1:0-2761 GCA_035645575.1 Metabacillus sp. | reverse complement strand
TATCTGCAGGAGCATTTGCTTGTATTTGCTCTCCAAGCTTATCAATATATTCAGTCGTAGTCGTTAATGTTTGGCGGACCTCGGAGATTTCCTTAGTAAATTGGCCATTCTTATCATCCTGTTCAATTTTATCTAAGTTATGATACATATTGTTTAGGTGATCATATTGAGTACCATTTTCGAAAAGTACTTTTCCGTATGCAATATCCCTAATCTCCTCATCCAGCTTTTGCTTGAGTGAACCATTTATTGAATTCGTTAATTTAATTGTTTCCATCATCGCGTTATACTGACGAACATATCCAAGGAAAAGATAGATTTGTACACAGTTAATTGTTGCGAGCAATAACAGAATGACCATAAAAACAAAGATTAATCTTTTTCGTAATGAAAGATCAGATAACTTTGGATGCGCTTTCAATTAACTTCCTCCCCCTTCTAGACCTATTCTACTATAGAAAGAGTGAAAAGTAGATGAAAAGATTTTACACATTTTTAAAAAAATTTGCAATTTTATAAACAAAAAGTAATTTATAAACCAAATGAATGTGCAATTTTTTCGAAAGTTATTCTATTCACTATTATTATGTAAACGCTTTATAATCAGATTATTCCAATTAAGGAATGTTGTTTAGTTATAAATCAATCTGATGGTGAAAGAAGAGGGGGAGAAGCAAATGATAAAAAAACTTTTAAAAAGACAAACAGTACTTTTCCTGATGATGTCATTCATGCTTTTACTAGCTGCATGTAGTTCATCAGGAACAGGAGGGGGGCAAACAGAATCTGGTGGTGCTAGTTCAGGAGATTCTGAGTCTGGAGAAAAGTTAGTCATTGGATTTTCACAAGTAGGAGCTGAGAGTGAGTGGAGAACGGCAAATACAAAATCGATGCAGGCTGCCATAAAAGCTGCAGGACATGAGTTAAAGTTTTCAGATGCTCAGCAAAAACAAGAAAATCAAATTAAAGCGATTCGTTCATTTATTGCACAAAAAGTAGACGCGATTGTTTTTTCACCAGTTGTTGAAACAGGATTTGAAACGGTTTTACAGGAAGCAAAGGACGCAGGGATTCCAGTATTTCTTTCTGACCGTGCTGTAGATATTGAAGATGATTCACTTTGGGTAACATTCTTAGGATCTGACTTTGTTGAAGAAGGAAGAAAAGCTGCAAACTGGTTAGTAGAAGAAACAAAGGATATGGACGGTGATGTGAATATTGTTGAGCTTCAAGGTACAGTAGGTTCAGCTCCAGCAATTGACCGAAAAGAAGGATTTGAAGAAGTGATTAAAGATCATCCAAATCTAAAAATCATCAAATCTCAAACAGGGGACTTCACGCGTGCTAAAGGAAAAGAAGTTATGGAAGCGTTCTTAAAATCTGATGGAGAAAACATCGATGTTTTATACGCTCACAATGATGATATGGCTATCGGTGCGATTCAAGCAATTGAAGAGTATGGCTTAACGCCAGGTGAAGATATTAAAATCATTGGCGTGGATGCAGTAAGAGGAGCATTTGAAGCGATGGCAGCAGGCAAAATGAACGTCACAATTGAATGTAATCCAATGTTCGGTCCACAAATGGTTGAATTAATTGAAAAACATTTAGCCGGAGAAGAAATTGAAAAACGTGTAGCTGTTGAAGAAAGCATGTATACAATGGATCAAGCAGAAGAGTTATTACCAACACGAGAATATTAAAAATACAAATGGTCACTAGGAAACATAATCAGAAATGAAATGTTAGCTAGTGACTTTTTTAACGAATTAACATATTGACAAGAAAGTTCTAGAAAAATTTACAGGAACTGACATTCTTTGGATAGGTTCATTTAGAAGTGTTATGTAGTTCGTGAAAATTTATTAAATAGAAGGTATATAAAGAAACAAATAGTTATTAAGGAGGTAAAGGCACATTGATATACAAGAATATTAAACTACTAGCCATCGTTTCCGTGCTCTTGTTGAGCAGTTTGTTTTCTCAACAAGTGATAGTTACAGCAAATGAAATAACAGTCAATAATGATGAACAGCTTTTAGCACATTACCCATTAATTGAGGATGTAAAGGATGTCTCTGGTCATGAAAAACATGGGGAAACAGTTGGTAATATCACCTTTGCAGAAGGTTTAACCCTACCAGGTGGAACGAACAGCAATACAAATTACGTGAAGTTACCAGATGGATTATTTGATCATCAAGATAGCTTAACTATTTCTACTTGGCTGAAAAGTAACACGGGTAGTGGAAATTACTCTGCCTTGTTTTTCGGTACACAGGCCAATTCAAATAATGTACCTGAAAACTATTGGTTATTCAATCCAACGAATCCAAGTGGCAATTTCAAATCGGTATTTACCAATTCAAAAAACAGCAGTGCACCTTGGAGTACAGAAGTCGGGGTTACATCAGCGAACACAACAGCTAACCATGGAAAATGGACCCACTATACAACGGTGATTACTCCTACCACAGTAACAGGATACGTAAATGGAGAGAAAATAGGTACAGTAAATAAAACAAGAACAACCAGTGATTTTGGTACTGGATTAAATTCTTATATTGGGCGTTCTAATTATGTAAATGATCATACGTTTGCAGGATCCTTCCAAGATTTGCGAATCTATGGTGAAGCATTAAACGATATAAATGTAAGTAATGTATATGAGACATCTTCTAACCAGTTTTTACTACAAGAGGACAAGAAAAATCTAAATTTGGGTGATACTACAGCAGTAACCGGCAATCTGACCTTACCT
>DASQMK010000640.1:0-8197 GCA_035645575.1 Metabacillus sp. | reverse complement strand
CAGGTGAAATACACGCTTTAATGGGAGAAAATGGTGCTGGTAAATCAACATTTATTAAAGTAATCACAGGTGTCCATGGACCAAATGAAGGTGAAATGTACGTATATGGTGAGAAAGTCCAATTTACCAATCCAAAGGATGCCCAAAAATTAGGTATTGCAGCGATCTATCAGCATGTAACAAATTATCCGGATCTTAGTGTAACGGAAAATATTTTTATGGGGCATGAAAAGGTCCAAAAGGGAACAAAACGATTGCTTTGGAAAGAAATGCACACAGAGGCAAAATCTATATTGCAAGACTTAGGATCTTCCATTGATCCTAAAACAGAAATGGGCTCACTCAGTGTTGCCCAACAACAAATTGTAGAAATTGCAAAGGCGATTTCTACAAAAGCAAAAATCATCATTATGGATGAGCCAACAGCTGCCTTAACAGCAAGGGAAAGTGAAGAACTATATAAAATCACTGAAAGGTTAAGGGATCAGGGGGCATCCATTATTTTTATATCACATCGTTTTGAAGATATGTATCGCCTAGCAAGCCAAGTGACAGTGTTAAGGGATTCAAAATATATCGGCTCTTGGGGTGTCAACGAAATTACAAATGAGCAGTTAATTGTAGCAATGGTAGGACGAGAAATCACTCAGGTTTATCCAAATAAAAAAAATCAAATTGGTGAAAGATTACTTGAGGTAAGAAATTTAGGGAAAATGGGGCACTATGCTGACATTTCCTTTACCCTCCATAAAGGTGAAATCCTGGGGTTAACTGGGTTAGTAGGAGCTGGGAGAACTGAGGTTTGTCAATCTTTATTCGGTATCACAAGCTATGACAGGGGAGAGGTATATTTAAAAGGTCAAAAAATAACGGTGAAAAACCCTAAAGCAGCAATGAATCTAGGAATTGGGTATTTACCAGAAGATCGACAATTACAAGGTCTAGTACTAGATTGGGGAATTGGCCGAAATATTACCCTGCCAGCAATAAAGGAACTATCAAGGAATGGATGGTTAAATGAAAAAAGGGAGTCATCACTAGCAAAAAAATTAGCTGAGAAGGTAAACGTAAAAGCAAATAGCATTTTTGATCTAGTTAGTTCCTTATCTGGTGGTAACCAACAGAAGGTAGCTGTTGCAAAGTTACTTACAGCCGACTTAGATATTATTATTCTTGATGAACCAACAAAAGGTGTTGATGTTGGGGCGAAATCAGCGATATATGAAATCATTAATGATTTAGCCGCTCAAGGATATGGAATCATTATGATCTCATCAGAGATGCCGGAGATTCTAGGAATGAGCGACCGAATTGTCGTCATGAGAGAAGGGAGAATCACAAAAGTATTAAATAAAGAGGAGGCGTCACAGGAAGTCATTTTAGAAGCAGCTATGAGCGAAATCAAAGAAAAAGAAGTAGGCTAATTGAATCGGAGAAAAGAGGTGAATAATATGCCTGAAAATGTGATGCAAACTTCAACACAAATACAATCCCAAGTAGAAAAGACATCGAAGCTAGCGAGTATTTATAAGTTCAGGGAACTCGGTTTATTAACTTTCATTATCATTCTATCTTTAGCAGTCCAATTTCGAAACCCAAGCTTTTTAAGTGGGGAAAACATAATTGATATGATCACAAATACAGCCATTCTAAGTATTTTAGCACTTGGAATGATGCTAGTCCTAGTGACAAGAGGAATCGATTTATCAATTGGATCAACTATAGCTTTATCTGGAATGATCGTCGCACAGACAGTAAGTACCTATCAAAATCTTCATCCATTATTAGTTATCCTTATAGGAACTGTTATTGGAATGCTATGTGGAGCCATTAATGGAGTTTTAATAGCAAAGATCGGATTATTACCTATTATTGCAACGTTAGCCACGATGAATATTTTTAGAGGAATCACGTTTAAGATTAGTGGCGGAGAATGGATCAGTTCCTATCAAATGCCGGAAAGCTTTGTTTCAATAGCGACAGGCACAACTCTTGGTATAAATAATTTAATTGGAATTGCCATTGTTATTTATGTATTGTTTTTCTACATTATTAATCACACAAGAACTGGTAGACAAATCTATGCAGTTGGAAGTAACCCGGATTCAGCCAAAGTGAGCGGGATTAAAGAAGATCGGATTTTATTACTTGTTTATACGATTATGGGTGGATTTGCAGGTCTTTCAGGAGTACTGTGGGTTTCAAAGTTTGCTTCAGCACAAGGTGATACAGCCTCTGGTTATGAGTTAACCGTTATCGCAGCATGCATCCTTGGTGGAGTCAGTATTGCGGGCGGATCAGGAAAGATATCAGGAATTATCCTTGGATCTATTCTTCTGGGAATCTTAAATAATGCATTACCACTTTTAAATGTCTCGCCGTTTTGGCAAACAGGTATTCAAGGTCTCATTATCCTCGTTGCTGTTATGATAAACACTCTTGTTAAAAGAGGTGTTGATCGAAATAATCTGATGAGGAGGAAAATATAAGCCATGGAACAGAGAACAATACTTGATAAACAAGGATATATTCAGCGAAATCTCCTTGATAAAAAGGACTTCAGTCTTAAAGGGTTTTTCTTACAGTGGGAATGGATGTTAATCATTATTTTCATTGCGGTTTTAATTATTAATTCAAATCTATCACCATATTTTCTTAATTATGCTAGTTTACGAGATGGTACAATGATTTTCCTGGATAAAGCGTTTATTGTGTTCCCAATGGCGATGATTATGATCCTTCGTGACATTGACATCTCGGTAGGTTCAACTGTAGCTTTATCGTCTGTGGTAATGGCGACAATGTACAATAGCTTAGGTGTACCGATGGAATTAGCGGTTGTGATTTGTTTAGCTGTAGGAGCTTTATGTGGATTAATAAATGGATTACTGATAGTAAAGTTCAAAGAATTATCAGCGGTAATTGTGACATTAGGTACAATGATCCTCTACCGTGGAATCGCTTACGTAATCTTGGAGGATCAATCATCAGGTAATTTTCCAGAATGGTTTGGCTTCTTTGGATGGGGCTATATGTTTGGGATTCCATTTATCTTGATTTTATTCATTATTATGGCTGTTGTTTTTGGGCTGCTTCTTCATAAAACAACATTCGGTCGTCACATCTTTGCAATGGGTAAAAATCCAACAGCAAGCCGTTTTTCTGGAGTAAAAGTAGATCGAATAAAAATCATTGTTTTCACACTAGCGGGTCTTATGGCTGGGTTAACGGCTCTATTTTTATCTTCAAGAATGGGGAGCACAAGACCAAATGTCGCAACCATGTATGAATTAGATGTTATTGCCATGGCGGCATTAGGAGGAATCAGTACTGCAGGTGGAAAAGGGAAAATCATAGGAACAGTTATTGCCGTATTTATTATTGGTTATCTCCAATACGGTTTAGGGCTTATCAATATCCCAGCCCAAACATTATTAATCGTTGTAGGGGCATTGCTCATCTTAGCTGTAGCAGTACCAAAAATCAAGCTACCAAGCCTTCTAAAAAGGAAGTAGTGACATCGTTATACCACAGTTTTAAAACTGTTATGTATAAATTTAATGACAAACAAAAAGGGGAGAAATTTCATGAAGAAGTTTTTGTCAATGATTCTATCAGTGGTATTCCTTACTTCTATTCTAGTAGGGTGTAGCCAAGGAGCACCTTCAAGTGGTGGAGGCTCTAGTGAAGGTGGAGAAGATAGTAGTGGTTCTAACAAATATGCATTTGTCTTTAAAAACACAGGAAATCCTTACGGAGAGAAAATGATGGATGGTTTTAAGGCTGCTGTAGAGGAGATTGGTGGAGAAGTTATTCTGCGCTCACCAGACCAACCAACAGCTGAAGGACAAATTCAAATTATCGAACAATTAATCACGCAAAAAGTAGCTGCAATTGCGATTGCTGGTAATGACCAAGATGCATTGGAACCTGTTTTAAAGAAAGCCATGGATCAAGGAATTAAAGTTGTTTCCGTAGACTCTGCTGTAAATGCTAACAGTCGTCACATCCACGTAAACCAGGCAAACCCTGAAAGAATTGGAGTCGTTCAAATTGAAGCAGTAAGTGAAATGATTGGTGGAGAAGGACAAATCGCAATTTTAAGTGCAACTTCACAAGCAACAAACCAAAACCTTTGGATTGAATGGATGAAAAAAGAACTAGAAAAATCTGAATACTCAAAGATTGAACTAGTAAAAGTAGCGTATGGTGATGACTTAAGAGATAAAAGCGTTTCTGAAACAGAAGCATTATTAAAATCTTATCCTGATTTAAAAGCAATCATTGCGCCAACAACAGTAGGAATTGCTGCTGCAGGTAAAGTGTTAACAGATAAAGGTTTACAAGGAAAAGTAAAGTTAACAGGTTTAGGTCTTCCAAGTGAAATGGCTAGCTATATCGAAAGTGGTGTTTCACCATGGATGTATTTATGGAATCCAATTGATGTAGGGGAAGTTGCCGGGTATACAGCACATGCATTAGTTGAAGGAACAATTAAAGGAGAACTTGGCGATACATTCGAAGCTGGTGACCAAGGTAGCCAGGAAGTTGTAGAGGATGGCGATGGCACACAAATCATGCTCGGAGATCCATTCAAGTTTGATGCTGAAAATATTGCTGAGTGGAAGGATGTTTATTAATACTAATTACGATTAACCAAAGTGAAACCCTTTAGAAGAAAAAAGCTTGTAGTAGAAATAGATTTTACTACAAGCTTTCTTAAATAAATCTCTTATTATTCTATGGATTAAATCTTTTGTTTGCTAGCAACAGTCTTTTAGGCTGATTGTATAAAAACAGTTAGAAGGGAGGAACGTTTAAGGTTAATTATTATTATAAAAAATGCTTCAACAAAGGGAGGAAAAGTATGTACAAATCAACGAAAGTATCAAAACAAAAAATAAGTAAGGCCATGCTTGCGGTGACTCTAGGGGTTAGTTTAAGTTTTGGTGGATTAGGTCCTTTAGCTTCATCGGCATCATCATCTTCCACAGACGTTACTAATCTTATGGTCAATTACACAGAAACACCACTTGGAATTGATGAAAAAGCACCAAGTTTTAGTTGGCAAATGAAAGCACCATCAGATTCTCGAGGTTATTTTCAAACGGCCTATCAATTAAAAGTAAAGGACCAAGATGGGAAGGTAGTATGGGATACAGGAAAGGTTAAGAGTAATGATTCAATCGATATTCGTTATGACGGTAAGGGGTTAAAACCAACTACAAGGTATAAATGGGAAGTAATAGTGTGGGATCAGAACGGAAAAACTGTCAATGAAACATCATGGTTTGAAACTGGTCTATTGGACACAGAATTGTCAGCATGGGATGGAGCTACCTGGATTGGTGGCGGAGACGACGACTTAGTACTAAAAGCAGACTATTTTAACGTTTTTAAAGTCAATTATTCCCTACAATTGGATGAAAGCTCAAAGAGTACGAAAGCTAGCTTTGTATTTGGAGCAAATGACCCTCGTCTAATGGATGCAAACAAAAATATTCGTGGTGTTGAGAATGGTAAGGATGAAAGCTATGTTAAATTCGAACTTGACACCTCAGCTGTGGATGGTAGTGAGACTGGTTTAGCAAAGTTCCATATTTATCGTGTTGGATATACAAAGGAAGATTCAGCTGAACAACCTCTATTAAGCTATGACATTCCATTGACACTAATCAATAATAATAATAAGTACGATTCACACAATTTCCATATTTCTAGTGAATCGGGTTTGATCATGGTATATGTGGATGGAACAGAAGCTAAAAATAGAATTGTGTTTGAACAATCAAGTAGCGGCCCGCGTGCGGTCAATATTAACCCTGTGGGTTCCGGTAATAATTATATAGCTTATCCAATGCTTGCTGATATTGGATTCTCTGTTGACGCTAATCAAAAGGCAGCTTTTACTGATGTAGAAGTTACCAATTTCAGATCGCCTTTTAATACTCTATTTAAAGAGGATTTGTCAGCAACAGAATATAACGGCATATATTCTAATGAAGAAGCGGCTGGTTTAGCGATTGATAAACAGGCATATGTTGTGACTGGTGGCGGAGAAGGTACATTTGTTGTTGCCGACCCTAGTAATAATTCAATGCCAATGCTTCGGACTGAATTTGATACAAGTAATAAGAAAATTGAAAGCGCTCGCTTGTATGCAACTGCTAGAGGTATTTATGAAATTCACTTAAATGGTAAGAGGGTAAGTGATTACTATTTTGCACCGGGACTAACACAATATAATAAATCACATCAATACCAAACATATGATGTGACTGAATTTGTTAAATCTGGTGAAAAAAATGCAATTGGTGCCATGCTAGGTGAAGGTTGGTGGAGTGGAGCCATTACCTTCTCTACGAATAGATGGAATCACTTTGGGGACCGTCAATCATTATTAGCAAAGTTAGTAATTACTTATGATGATGGTAGTACAGAAATTGTAACGACAAATCCAGATGATTGGAAATATTATGATGAAGGTCCTGTAGTTTACGGAAGTTTCTTCCAAGGAGAATTCTACGATGCAACGAAAGAAGAAGAAATCGCTAATTGGAGTAAAGCTAGCTACGATGATCGAAATTGGGAGGCTTCAGAAGTAGTACCGTTAGATGAAACAACCACTCCAAATGATAATGGTCTCTCTTATGAAGATATGGAATTAATTGGTCAAATTGGGGAACCGCCAAGTGTCGTAACGACTCTTACAGCAAAAAGTGTTAAAGAAGTACGAGATGGAGTTTTTGTTTATGACATGGGACAGAACGCAGTTGGAGTTCCGCAAATTACATTAGACGATGCTGATGCAGGTAAGAAAATTACTTTACGTCTTGCCGAAATGCTATATCCCGACTTAGACGAATCCGGAGATAATGTCGGTATGATCATGATGGAAAATCTTAGAGCCGCACATGTTACTGATACTTATATCACAAAAGAGGGTGATCAGGTAATTGAACCGAGGTTTACCTTCCACGGGTATCGTTATTTAGAAATTACAGGCATCGATGAGGCTTTACCATTAGAGGCGGTAAAGACGAAAGTTATAAGTTCTGTGAAGGAACTATCAGCAAGCTATGAAACATCTAATAAACAAGTAAATAAATTATTTGAAAATATTACATGGTCAATGCGCGGCAATTTCTTATCTATTCCAACGGATACACCAGCACGGAACGAGCGTATGGGATGGGGCGGAGATATTTCTGTTTTTGCTGGTACCTCTACTTACTTAGCGAATGTAAATGAGTTTTTAGATCGCCATCTACTAGCATTACGTGATATGCAAGCTGATAACGGTAGATTTACTGATGTTGCTCCTGTTGGAGGCGGTTTTGGTGGAATTCTATGGGGAAGTGCAGGGTTGACTGTTGCTTGGGAAGCCTATCAACAGTTCGGAGATAAGAAATTGTTAGGTGACCACTACGATGCAATGGCGGACTATATGGCATTCCTGGATACAAAAGTTGATCCTGAAACAGGCTTGATAAACGAAGGTCCGCTAGATGACTGGCTTAGCCCGGAAAGACAAAAAACAGGAAGTGTAAATCTATGGACTGCATATCACGCTTATGATTTATGGATTATGAGCCAAATTGCTGATGTGCTTGGAAAAAGTGATGATGCTCAAAATTATCTAGAAAAATATCAAGAAAGAAAAGATTTCTTTAATAAGAGGTTTGTAGATTCAGATACTAAGAAAACGTTAAAAGTTGATGGGTCAATAGCTGATACACAAGCATCATATGCGGTTCCTTTGGCACTTAATGTCTTTAGCGAAGAGAATATTCCGTATGCTGCGAAATATCTTGCAGAAGCGGTTAAACGTCAAAACGTAGACGATGAAGGTGTTACTCGTCCAGAATACTCTTTAATGACTGGATTTATTGGTACGGCTGCAATTAGCAAGGCATTGTCTGACAATGGCTATGATGATATTGCGTATCGTTTACTGCAACAAACATCTTATCCATCTTGGTTATACTCGGTGGAAAACGGGGCAACGACAATTTGGGAACGCCTTAATTCTTATACCGTTGAGGATGGTTTTGGTGGAAATAACAGTATGAATTCTTTCAACCACTATTCTTTTGGAGCTGTAGGGGCATGGATGATGAGTCATTCTCTTGGTATTGAACGTGACCAAGACAAACCTGGATTTAAACACTTCATTCTTCAGCCTACTCCTGACCCA
>DASQMK010000639.1:0-2075 GCA_035645575.1 Metabacillus sp. | reverse complement strand
ATTCCTATGTGACCAAAAAACCGAATAGTGTTACAATTTAATTACATAGACATTACAAGTATCTTGAAATATATTAATAAAGGAAGAAATAGGGAATTTTTTGTGTTTTCTAGAGTAAAAGAGATATTTAATAAAAGGAAGCGATACTATGGACCCGAAAAATCTAGAATTAACAAAAAATCTACGTCTTGAACTCCATCAACATCCTGAGCTTTCTAATCAAGAGGTCTGGACAAAACACCATTTAATCCAATTCTTAAAAACACATACATCGCTTGAGATTGTGGATAAAGGCCAGTGGTTTTATGCGATCTATAGAGCTGGTGTAAAGAAGAAGAATATAGCGTTTCGTGCAGATTTTGATGCGCTGCCGATTGATGAAACGATCCTCATACCACATGCTTCTCAAATACCAGGCGTTTCACACAAATGTGGACATGATGGTCATGCGGCATGTCTTGCTGGGTTAGCCCTTGAGATTGACCAGAACGGAGCAGATAAAAATATCTTTTTTCTTTTTCAGCATGCAGAAGAAACTGGTGATGGTGCCATTCAATGTATTTCTTTAATTAAGGAACATGATATCGAAGAAATTTATGCCTTTCATAATATGAGTGGAATGGCTTTCAAGTCTGTGAATGTTATTGATGGAACTGCTCACTGTGCTTCAAAGGGAATGACGATCCAATTGGAAGGTACTCCCGCGCATGCCAGTCAACCTGAAGATGGAGTGAATCCTGCTTTTGCGTTTGCAAAGATCATTGATTCGATTGACAAGCATGCTTCTTCTAAAGATTTTCGAGGAATGGTATTATGTACTGTCGTTCACGTGAATATCGGTGAAAAAGCATTTGGTGTTGCGGCAAGTAAAGGAGAGCTTTTGCTTACAATTCGTGCTTTTTATGAAAAAGAATTAGAGCAGCTTCAAAAGAATTTAGAAGATTTAACTATGTCTTTAGCAAGCGAATATGATCTAAAAGCAAGCTTTTCATATCATGATATGTTTCCAGAAACAGTGAATCATAAAGAGAGTTCAGATAAAATTAGAGAAGTTTGTCAAAAGAAAGGATTGCAGTTAATTGAAATGAAGAAGGCATTTCGTGCTTCAGAGGATTTTGGTCATTACTTAAAAGAAACAAAAGGTGCAATTTGTTATATAGGCAATGGTGAAGACTACCCTCATATCCATACCGTTCAATACGATTTCCATGATGGAATTATCGAAACAGCTATAGAGCTATTCAAAGGTTTAGTTGATATGTAAAGGATATTTTATTATCCATAATTAGGGAGTGAAAATCTTTGCCGAAAAAAGACATTGTATTATATGGATTAATTGGGATTTTGCTAATCGTGAATGTTGTTAGTTTAAATAGAATGAATTCCTTGCAAGAACAAATGCAAATAAACGAAAATTTACAAAATCAAATTCAAAATGTTGAATATTCCGTTCAAGATATAACCGCACAGCTTGATCAAAAATTAACTGAATTTAATCAAAAGCAACAATGGATTCAAGGTAAAGAATTCAATATTCATCAAAGTAATAGCAAAGAACATACAATTGATGTTGAAGTGAAATGGAGCTTAAAAGATTTGCAGAAGGATGAAAAAGTACTGTTTTTATTCCGGGAAGATGGTGATAAACAGTGGACTGAGCTTGAAGTTACTAATGAAAATGGCTTAAATTATTTTGTAAATCACACTTTTTCATTAAATGGAAATTATGATACACAAGTTGTGGCTGTGTCAGAAGAAGGGAAACGAAGTGAAGACCTTATACAGTTAAACTTTAATGAACAGATGAATCAACGCATGCAAACAAACGCATTTGTCCATCAAGCGGGTAATGGTATGTTTGATATAAATGTTGACATTGAAAACAATTTAGTAACAGAATTTCCTTTAACAGCTAATCCGGAAGAATTAAAGATTACAACTGCTAAAGCAAAGTTGTTATTTAATGGGCAAGTTTTACGAGAAATCAATCTATTAAAGAATAGTGAATTTTTACAACATGACAACTACCTCGAGACTCTTCGTTACAACAACATGCTCAATATGAAAGAAGAAAT
>DASQMK010000638.1:0-7486 GCA_035645575.1 Metabacillus sp. | reverse complement strand
GTAAAAGGGGAATCACAAAATATCATATCCACTAACCTAAAAAGAGATATCACTATTTATATTTGTGCATTTATTTCCGTCATTATGATCTCATTATTATTTGCAATATATATATCCGGAAGCTTTGTAAAACCCATACGTCATTTAGGACAAAAAACAAATGAAATTGCAGAAGGAAATTTAACAATAGGTGCAATAGCATATCCTTATAAAAATGAAATCGGCGAATTATGCCGCTCGTATAATCGAATGTTTCATAATTTAAAGGATATTATCTTAAGTGTAAGAAGAACAAATGATTTAGTCGTGTTAACTTCAAAGGATATACACCAAAGTATTCTTGAGAACCGACTGGCAGGAGAAGAGGTTGCCGAAGCCACACAAAAAATTTCAAGCAATCTTCACACACAAGATCAACTCATCCAAAACTCAGTCTCGACATTTGAACATCTGCTTTTTAAATATAACGAAGTACTAGGAAAATCAAATAAAATCAACCTTCAATCAAATGATACCTTACATATAACAAATAAAATCAATAATGAACTTATTACCTTCCATCAGCAACTAAGAGATATAAGCGAAACAATTAATTACGTTAATAAAGATACAGAACAACTTCAGAGATTATCAGGAGAAATGAATGAAAATATTCGATTCTTTAGGCTGGTTTCCCAGGAATTTAATTATTTGTATCTTTCTTTACTAAATGAAATGCCTAAGAATCCAGCAAATAAAAAAGTAGAAAACGTATTAACTAAATTAAAGGAAATTTCTGATGAAACAAATAAGGTTTCACAGCACTCTGATAACAAAATAAACCATATCTCAAAGCTTTCATCTTCAATCAAAAAACGAAACTCTGAGACTCTAAAAAATATAAAAGCGAGTAATATAAAGGCTGAGGATATACAGTGTGGCTTTAAAACAATTCTTTCCATTAGAAATAAACAGCAAGTTGAAATTGAAAGTATAAAGCAAGACATGCAGGAGGCGTTTGATCAGATGCTTTCTGTCCGCCAAATGGTCTCGGACATTGAGCGGAGCTCTCAAATAACAAATGCAGAATTAGCTGGTATTGCTTCTATGGGAGAAGAACAGCTAACTACTCTTGAGGAAGTTTCTGATGCATCCTATAAACTTGTAGAACGTATTCAAGAAATGAAAGATAATATAAGGCAATTTAAAATATAATACCCACTAACTTATAGATTTTGTCGAAATTATACAAATCTACTTATCATACTACTGGCAGGTTGAATAGATTATGAAATTTATAAAATGGATTGTATCAAGCTTACGTGCGAAACTTCTAATGATGTTCCTTTTTTTAACGGTCATCCCCCTTATTCTTGTTGGGATGATTTCATATATGAAATCTTACGATATTTTTGCTCAACAAACATATTCATTAGCTCAAATTCAATTAGCACAATTACGCAGTGAATATGATGAGGTGATTCAAGACATTAAAAGGTTTACTGAAATTGGGAAAAAGGACAGCACCGTCCAGTTTTTAATAGACAAACAAAATACATCTGAGGAATCGAAAAGCATTTTAGGAATGATTAAGCTTTACAGAGAAAGTTATCAATATAGTGATAGTATCATGAATATTAAAATTATTGGTCTTGATGGAAAAGCAGTTAGCGAAGACCGAGGAGTTCACCAATTAGATCGTCAGGAACTAACTAAGCCTCCATTTGTGGCACTCCTTGATGAGCCAACGAAAACATTGATTGAGCCAATCTATAAAAACAGTAATCCAGCACTTTCCATGACAAGTACTATCGTGTCCGATTCTTCCAAAGAAGTAATTGGTTTTATAGATATTGTTATTAAAGCTTCCGTTTTTAAGGATATTCTTTACGATGCTTCCTTAAGAAATACTGGTACAATTCAAATTCAATCTGAGTCTGGAACTATTTTATTTTCTGCTCCACAATTTGCTAAGACTTCTCCACTCTCAAATAGAAAATCAATAGAAGAAAACAACTCTGGCTATTTTACGAAAGGTACCACATTTTTTGTTTTTGATACATCTGAATTAACTGGATGGAAATTTATAAGATATACACCGTTAACAGAGATTACAAAAGAAGCTAATGAAATAAGAAGTCTTATTGTATTAACTGTTGGCTCAATTTTAATTTTTACAATTGGATTATATTTCTTTATTACTTCAAGATTAATTCTTCCACTTCGCTTATTAAAGAAGAAAATGAAGCAAGCTTCCAAAGGAGATCTTGATGTCCAATTTGATAACAAAGGGACAGATGAGATAGCAGAACTAGGTGAAAATTTCAATAGCATGATAATGAAGATCAAGGATCTATTAACGAAAAGTGTTAATGAACAGAAACAATTAAAAACGGCAGAATTACGTACAATGCAGGCCCAAATTAATCCACACTTTCTATATAATTCACTTGAAACAATTATATGGATGGCAGAAGCCAGAAAAACTGAACAAGTCATTGAAATAACGAAAGCATTATCCCATTTTTTCAGAATTTCTTTAAGTAAAGGAAAAGATGTCATTCCTCTAGAAGATGAAATTAATCATATCCGAAATTATCTTACGATTCAAAAAATGAGATACCAAGATATTTTAGATGTAACTTTTCACTTAAATAAAGATATTTTAAAATATGAGATTATTAAATTAACACTTCAGCCTATTGTTGAAAATGCTATCTATCATGGAATAAAAAATAAACGTAGTAAGGGGTTTGTCCGAATTAAAGGTGATTTTACCCCAGAAGGATATATTTCTATTGATGTGATAGATAACGGTATTGGAATGAAAGAAGACAAATTAGTGGAAATACGATCTCAATTATCTCAAGGTGTCCCATTTGAAAAAGATCAAGGTGGCTTTGGTATGGTAAATGTTCATCAACGAATTCTCTTAAACTATGGTGAACCTTTTGGTATAACAATCAATAGCTGGTATGGATCAGGTACACGTGTAAGTTTGATCATACCAGCAGAGAGGAGAAGCAGATGAAAAAAGTATTTTTAGTAGATGATGAAATGGCAATACGTGCCGGGATCGGGAAAAGCGTTGATTGGAATCGAGAAGGGTTTATTTATTGTGGCGATGCTTCAGACGGCGAAATGGCCCTTCCACTGATTGAAAAACATCAACCTGATATTGTCATCACTGATATTAAAATGCCTTTTATGGACGGACTGGAACTCAGTCGTATTCTTCGTGAAAAAATGCCCTCAGTAAAAATTATTATTCTAAGTGGGCATGATGAATTTGAATACGCTAGAGAAGCAATGCGTATTCAAGTTACGGAATATTGTTTAAAGCCTGTTAGTTCACTAGATTTACTTACTATTTTAAAAAAAGTTTCCTCAAAAATTGATGAGGAGGAACTGAAAAACAAAAGATTAAATGACCTGGAAAATCAAGTTTCACAAAATAAATCTGCTACTAGAAATAAATTTTTATATGAAATTTGTGAAGGCTCATATACCTCTTCAAAAGCAATAAAAGATGCGACAGATTTAAATATTAACCTGATCTCAAGCTATTATTATGTTGTTATTATTGAATGTACAATTGAATCAGACTTTATTAACTGGATCGAAGAGGAATATGATTGTTTGCGATTTAGCAGAAAATTGAAGGAATCTATTTTTATTATGAAAGGCGAATCAAAACATATACTTGAACATGAATCAGAGGTAGTTCGAAAGCGTCTCCTTGCGCATGAAGAATTACATCCAAAGAAACCGTTAATCTTTGGAATCGGAAGAGTAGAAAGCCGTATCCAAGGAATTTCCGTTTCGTTTTCGGAAGCCGATGAAGAGAAAAGCTATTCAAGTATTATTCATAAATACAGTTCAAAGGGTACTGAAATAGACATTGAATCAAAAAAAGAACTACAACATTTTAACCGAAGGGACTTAATTAACTTTTTAAAATTTGGAATTTCTAACAATATTCCTGATTTTGCTCGTACCTATTCATCTTATCTATCTAAGGGAAATGTTCGTTCTCCTTTTACAGCGTATTATTTTTTAATGGACTTTACCATAACTATTTCACATTATTTAAAGGAAATAGAAATGGATCATCTTGAGGTTATGCAGAAAATTAATCAATTAGAAATAAAAGCAAGCTGGATTAGGAACTATAATGAAATTCTATCCTATATAGAGGAAATGCTGGACCTCGTTATATCAACTAGAGATTGTTTAACAAGTCAATACTCTTCATCAGTTCAAATGGCCATAGATTATATTAACGAAAATTTTTCTGACTCGCAATTATCGTTGCAAACAGTTGCTGACGCAGTAAATGTAAGCGCATCATATTTGAGTCATCTGTTTAGTCAGGAAACAGGTAGAACACTAATCGAATATTTAACGAACACCCGAATTGATATGGCCAAGGATCTTTTAAAGAGAACAAACAATAAAACCTATGAAATTGCCCACCAAGTCGGATATAGCGATTCACATTATTTTTGCAGGACTTTCAAAAAAGTAACTGGATTAACCACAAAGCAATTTAAACATCAAAAGCAAGCTTTTTCAGTTTAGTTTACAAAATCAAAAAAGCTTCCACACTATTTGTGTAAGGAAGCTTTTTTGATAAATTCCAGATTAGTTATCTAGCATTTTGTTTCTTTTTATATGGCTGTTTCCGCAAACTTTATTACTTTGTAAAAAGTAACAAATAGATGATTACAGCTCCGTTGGTCGTACGGTAAGCTTCCTCGTCGAAGGCGCCTGTGGGATCTCATCATCTGCCACGCTACTCCAGTGTCTTGCTCCAGCTCCTAGCCCTCTAGGGCCCTAGCCACTCTTGAATTGAAGACAAAGAATGTCTTCTATTTAAGAGCGTATTATTTGCCTTATGCTAAACAAGGACCTTCCGCATTTACGGTTTTTACAATTCAAAAAAAATGACGAGATCAATAGACATGGAAAAGGCCAGTGCAAAATAAAAACACTGCCCCTCCGATTCTTAGTTCAGGTTATTCAGCTACTAACGTCACAATAGATCTAGGAGGAATATTTACTGCCTTATTAGCAGGTATTAAATTCTTTTCTTCTAAATCATAGTTTTCAGAAGTAATATATGGTTTAAATTGTACAGACTGTTTCTTACCAGGAAGATTATCTACATTAATATGAACTGGTTTTTCTTCATTACTATAATTAATCATTACAACCGCCAATTGGTCATCTTCTTCATGGTAATAAGCTGATCCCATTAGACCATCTTGATTATTTGCACCTTGCAAATCAACTCGGGTAGCGCCAGGTCTAACAAAACGACTGTAGTTTCCTAATGCCCAAAGTAGCTTTGATTCTATAATCGTCTCTTCATCACCAGGGTTTGTATAATCTGTGTAGATTAAACCGTCTTTATAGTCATATCTTGAGAGAGCTAACCACCATTGCCATGCTGATGCTTGGGTTTCAACCATGTCGAAATGAATTAATCTTGCTACATCAAGTGCTGTCTTCATTGTTAAATCTCGACCAGGTCCATTACTTCCCAAAATACAATATTCAGACATCCAGAATTTAACATCTTCTCCATATTGATTTAAATTATCACTTACGTATTTTCTTAATGGAACAAGGCGGTCTTCTCCAGAGTAATGGTCTGACCAATAGGCATGAGCACTAATTTTGTTTCCAACTATCTCTTTTATTGCTGGGTCACCTAATAATTCTTTAATATACTCACGGTATTTTCCAGGGTAACTTCCATTTGCATTACCACTGTTATATACGTGATCGCTACCAGTGAATTTTGCATACATTTCATCATCCAGTAAAGACGTATACTCTACCGCTTCAGTAGCATCAATTTCTGTTTCAAGTCCCCTTTTTTCAAGTTCCTTGTGTAAAGCTACAATGACTTTTTTAATATCTTCAATGTTGTAGCGATTCCCTTCCTGACCTGCATAATCCCAACTCCATGTAGGTTCATTGATAGGACTAATATATTGGAATGGGATATTTTCTTGCTCAAAATGTTCTAAGACATCTGCTAAAAACACAGCGAAATCGTCAATAGAGTCTTCTTTAAGATTTGTACTCCCAACGGAAGGATCTGGCTGAGCATGGCCATTCTTTGTCATCCATACCGGTGGGCTGTTGACAAACGCTATAAATTCTTCTACTCCCCTTTCCTTTGCTGCTTCAAGAAACCACTGTTGTCCAGCTTGTTTGGACCAATTATATGGATTGTTTTCACCCGATTTGAAACTTTCCGTTCTTCTCCATGGGTCTGTTATGATAGCTTTATCAGTTTCTTCACTACCTGCACCAATATTAAAACGCCACATTGATAAACCGATTCCTTCTTCCTTGGAAAAAAGTAGATCAGCAACCTTTTTCTTATTAGCTTCAGACCATTCAGAACCAATTTTATCGAAAGACCAAGCACCTGAAGCTCCGAATCCATCAATTTCTTGATATCGATTTTCTACATCAATATTGATTTCCTGAGTATTTTCATTACTTTTCATGGATATGTTATTTTCCTTCGCTTTAATTTCAGGTGTCATGAATGTAAACATTAACATAAATACTAACAATTTATAAAACCTTGAAATCATCTTTTTATACATTACTCATCCCCCAATCTTTTTAAAAGATATCTTTTGAATTCTGTCATTAAACTAAAAAAACAATTAACTATTCTGACCTAGATTAACAGTTTCACCAATTCAAAAACTTACATTTAGAAAATAGCAATGCAAGTCCTCCCCAACCAACATGCCCCAGCTCGAATATCCTTTTTATCAAGCACCATTATTTTAAAACGCTTTCATCATAAAAAAAATAGAATTTCTTTGGAGAAAAGTATAATTTATTTCGCTCCCTCTAAAAAACTTAAAAAATGAAGGATATTCATTATTGGAAATGTTCCTAACAATCTTTCTATGACTCTCGAATAATCAGTTTTTTTATTCAAACTCTTGGATCCCTCTTTTGAAACCGGTTGCAAACAAACTATAAACTCTCTTTAAGATCATGTCAATTAAAATTTTGATTCTCATTTACTTTGAATTTTTTCTTTCATAAATCTCATGAAATATTCTGATGTAGCTTTTTATCCAATATTTATCATGGATTGAATTGTATCATTTATCCTAAACCTAAACACCGGAAGTAGGAAAAACGTAGGATATTAACATACATTTAAATAAATAGTATTGACAAGTTTGCATTTGAATTTTATATTGAAACCGGTTGCAAATTTATTTTAAACATCTAAAAATTCATTTACCCTTTCCCCTCTTTTGAAATTTTTTTGAAATTAACACTACTTACCCCCAGATCATCACATCTTAGAAATTCTTGTTTAAAAAGGATTTATCTGCATTTTCTCATCACAAAGGCTACTCTAAATGTTTATGTTTTATAACAAACTTGTTAAAGATTTTTATTATTTAAGGAGGAATCAGTTTGTCTAAAATACGAAAATTATTTTTTTATTTTTTTT
>DASQMK010000637.1:0-17255 GCA_035645575.1 Metabacillus sp. | reverse complement strand
CCTTCTTTATGAAATCCAGATTTCTCCAAGACTCGAATTGAACCTATATTATGAGGCATAACACCAGCTTCAATTCTATGTAAATTAAGCTGTTTAAAAGCATAATCTACAATTAATTTAACAGCCTCTGTTCCGAATCCCATACCGTTATAGTTTTTATCAACAAAATATCCTATAAAAGCACTTTGAAGAGAACCTCGTATAACTTGAAATAGACTGATTATACCAAACAGTTTATTAGTATCTTTATGGAAAATACCAAACTGATACTCTAAATCATTTTCAATGTCATTTTCCCACTTTTTTATTAAACTCTGTTGGTGCTCAAGTGAATAAAATGAATCTGACCGAACCATTGCGAATTTTTCAAAAAACTCTTTATTAGTTAGCTGAAGCTTAAGCAAATCTTCAGCTTCAGCTAAACTAAAAGGCTTTAAAAATAGATTTTCAGAAAAAAGCATAACATCACTCCTTATAGTATTCTAAAATGACCGTTAGTTTAATACTTATTTTCACACATTGCCAGTATCCTTGTTTAAAAATCAATTATTTATGATAAATAAACCTTTCACCTGGAACCATCATATGAAATTTTTTGTTAGGATAGTGATGAAATAGATAATCAACAAAATAAGCAGGATTTTCGCGGTTATTCGGAAACATATCATAATGAATCGGGACAATGAGGTCGATTCCAACCATTGCTGAAAAGTCTGCTGCTTCTCTGTAATTCATGTTTCCGATAATACCCCTTGAAGTGCGGAAATAGTCCCCTCCATTTATTGGCAAGAATGCAACATGAGGTTTTAACTTTTTTACTTTTTCGATCAATTCAGATGTAACGAATGTATCCCCGCTGTGATATATACGAATCCCATTTACTTCTATTAAATAGCCTAAAAAAACATGATTTCCTAAAGAATCGGTTTTACAATCTGGATGGGCCGAAGATATAGGTGTGATCTTAAATCCTTTGATCATAAACGATTCCCCGTCTTTGGTTGGATGGATTGATTTATTTTCCACTTGTCCTTCTACTAACGAGATTAGCGGTGCTGGGATCCCAAACCTAGATTCAGAGACTCTTGCAATCTCTTTAATACTGGGTAGATCCAAATGATCGTCGTGGTCGTGTGTAACTAAAACTCCGTCTAAGTCATGGAGCATTGCCGGGTCAACAACCGGTGGAAAAGCTCTCTTAAATTCAGTCTCAGGATTTCTATCCTCAATACTATGGGTTAAATAAGGATCAATGCAAAGCAATCCATCCTCCTCTTTTCCTTTTAATAGAATACCCGCCTGTCCTAAATTCCAAAAGGCAATAGACTCTCCATAAATGTTCGTCTGACTTATCTCATAAGCTAACTCTTTACCACTATTATAAATTTCCACGATAGATTCCACCTTTTTCACTAAATTAGGATCAAATTGTAAAATAATCTATTTTTAATTCTTTTTAAAATTGCATTACCTTAAATCGTATTTTTCAGACGTTTGTAGGTTGCTCATTCCTGGTCAGGTCGGATTATATTCAATGACAAAAATCCATTTCAGGACTAGCCCGGGTAAATCCAATTTCCTCTTAATAAGTATGCGCTTTCCTTTACTAAGGATCACCTGCTTATATTTTTCTTTTGCGTATATACACTCTTGGGTAGCAATAAAACGAGTTCCTATTTCCCATTCAATAGCCTCAATATATGGGGTTAACGGGTTTTGTGACTAATGGTATTTTATGTTAATTATTGTCAATGCTAATAACGAGAAAAATGAGGTGAACAAATGCATTGTATCCTTGTAATACTGGTTATAATCATTTCATATTTTAAAGGAGACTAGAAAAATTGGGAGAAATACTATACTACGATGCTTTATATCTCCGTAGCATCTTTTATTTATGAATTTATTTCACACAGCCATTTTCACTTATGGGAACTTGAAAAGGGGTTATTGAATTTGATGGGCGTTCATCTAATGCATAACTTAGTTATCAATCCTTTAATGGGATTTGTGTTTTTATCCAACTTTCCAAGTAAATCTAAAAAACAAATTTTCTATTATGTAAAATGGATTGCCTTTTTTTGAATTGCAGAATGGATTGCCTCTCGCTTATGTATCTTAACATACCATAATGGATGGAACATTTGGTGGTCTTTTATATTTGTAATCATTATGTTTCCAATGATTCGTTTACATTATTTACATAAACTGCGGGCGTTAATTCTATCTGTTATTATTGCTACTATATATTTATTTTTGTTTGATTTCTTATAAAAACCTCTTCACGGTGCTAAATGGATAACTATTTCTCCGCTAACCAATGTCCATTTGTTTTTTGTCTATGGTTGATTTTTTAATCCTTGTTATATAAAAAGCCAATCATCCGTAAATGATTGGCTTACTTCTAATAACCTATTGCAACACAGGTGCTTCTCGATGGTTCGTTCCTTCTTGATAAGAATAAGCTAACTTGATTAAAGTTGGTTCATCGAATTCTTTTCCTAACAGCTCCATTCCAATTGGTAACCCACTATCACTAAAGCCAACCGGTACTGACATTGCTGGGAAACCAGAGAACGGACTTAATCGATTCGCATTACCAGCACCTTGTCCTCCACCTACAGTTGTTGGTAGTGCATTTGATGTAGGGTAAACTAGTGCATCAAGGTTATATTCATGGAAAGTTGTTATTAAGCTTTCCTTAGTAAGCTTCGGACGATTCGTAATGATTTCAAGATACTCCTCATTTGTCTCTAATGGTCCCATATTGTCCCTTGAGATTAATGAGTTTTTCAAACTTGGATGATATTTTCCACTATTAATAATATCGGTCAGTGATTTCACAGGTGCATTAGGTCCTAGTGATGCTAAATAATCATTCAACTGAGATTTAAATTCATAGGAGCTTAAACTTGGATAGGCAAGGATTTCATTAAGATTTGGGATTGTTACCTCGTATACTTCAGCACCTAGTTTTTCCATGTCTGCAATGGCCTGATCCATCGCTTTATTTACTTGTGGGTCATTTCCAAATAGTTCTCGAACAACCCCGATTTTAGCATTTTTTAAACCATTTTTCTTAAGATAATGTGTATAGGTTTTAGGAACCTTACCAATGCTTTCTTCTGTAACAGGATCAGCTGGATCATAACCAGCAATGGCATCTAGAACAACTGCTGCATCTTCAACAGTACGAGCTATTGGTCCACCAACATCCTGTGTTAGCGCAAGTGGAATAATGCCATCACGGCTAGCTAATCCCATTGTTGGGCGAATTCCAACAAGGTTATTAAATGAAGAAGGAATCCTAATCGATCCACCCGTATCTGTGCCCAGTCCGACCGTTGCAAAATTGGAAGCTACCGCTGCTGCCGTTCCTCCACTTGATCCACCGGGATATTTTGTCAAATCATATGGATTATACGTTTGCCCCCCTAAAGAACTGTAGGTCTGGAAGCCAAAAGCAAATTCATGAAGATTAGCCTTTCCTAAAATGATGGCCCCTTCTTCTCTTAACTTCTCAGTTTGAAAAGCATCATCTAAGGGAATTGACCCTTCAAGTGACAATGAACCAGCTGTAGTAGGCATATCATATGTATCATAGTTATCTTTTAAAATAACAGGAATTCCATGTAAACTACCACGGACTTTACCAGCCTTTCGTTCAATATCAAGTAACTTTGCTTCAGCTAAAACATCATCATCAATTGTAATGATAGAGTTGATACTATCATCGTATTCATCAATTCGATCCAAATAGTATTGGACCAATTCTTCAGATGTAAGAGCACCTTTTTGCATCTCATGCTGCAGTTCAAAGATGGTTGCTTCCTCGATTTCAACAGATAAAGCGTTTTCTACAGCAGGATTTGCTGTATTAGGTGCTGCACCAACTGGAACCGCAAATAAACTTCCTGCTACTACTAAACTAGTAATTAATGTAAGCGACTTTTTATACCATTTCCCCATCTTTTTACCTCCCTTTATTTGTAAGACACTATTAATATATCAAGACTGATTATAGTTGTCTTTAATAATGAGAGAGTATATAACGCAGAGAAGTAATAATGATACAAAAGTATTACCTTTTAGTGAGTATGTTATAGCTAATAGTACCATAAGAAGTAGTCTCAAATACTTAGTCATAGAGCTTGACCAAAAAATTGATTTTATATGGTTATTTCATATAGGGGAATATAAAGTTAGCAAGAATTACTGATTATTTGAACTGAAGAAGGAAATTAAGAAACTACAGGAATTAATTATTTCCTGTAGTTTTTTAAGGAAAACAGCTAAAGATGTTAATCTTTGCTTTCAGCTGCACTTGGTGGTTGTTCAAACCAGCCTTTCTCAATCATAATTTTTGCTGCACTTTGAACAAAGCTTGAATTTTTTAATAAGTTATTCCCATACATTAGTCCAATATCATGCCTTCCATTTACAGCTGCAGCATTTCCAAAGGCTCTAATTTTAATTGAAAACATATCCATTTTGTGAAATAGCATTAGCTTATCAGAAAATGGAGAATATGTAGATGAAGTGACCAAATCGTTAAGAAAGGATGGGGAAGGTAAATTTTCATTTTGTAGCTTTTCCGTATTTTTTTTAATAATCTTTGTGGTAATGTTTTCTCCCCTTTTAAATAAATTCCGAATCTCTGCATCTTTTACTACTTGGGTAAATCCATGAATTAGTGCCTTACTCGTTGTATTGCTTTCAATTATATCGTACAAATGGGTAATTTCTAATGCGTGCAAAGGTCTGACATGTCCAAAGAATCCATTTGAAAAATCCTGATGAACGAATTCCACCTTTTCAGGAGTTGGAATTAATGGTGGCTTCATGGTATATCCTTTATTCATTAATATTTCTTTGATTTGGTCCATTAAATCCATCGTAGAATCCATACAATATCTAAAAAACTCTTTTACATCCTTCCTATATACAAGTGGTATCGCTACATTGTAAATACTCATTGCAGCTTTTGAAGTATATTTTAAATAATGAACATAAAATTGATCAAGGAATAAACGAGGAGCATCTAAATTTACGTCCTGTTCTGTAAACCCTAAAGGAATAGGAAAATTATCTTTCGTAAAAATATCTTTAATGATTTTCATAAATTCTTCGGTTAATGTTAACCCATTTTCTAATAAAGTTTTAATATCCTTATCCTCAACGTGTTGAAGATAATAACGTAAAATACAATTTCCCATACTGTTCCCCATATAAGTAGCCCAAAGTTTACCCATTTCGGCAGAAGTAAGTTTTTCATTCATGTCTGTTTTTGCAGAGTTTAATTTAGTTGGTTTAATCGGATTCATGGTTATTTCCTTCAGTCCTTTTTTCCCTAGTATGTTACACCATTTAAAATCATATTCTAAAACATATCCACCTACAAAACTCCCACGAATAATGCGTTAAAAAGGATTCTTTAACCCTTTATATAAAGCCCTTTGGTTAAACAAAAAAGCCGTCTAGTTAAGACAGCTAATCTTGAACACGAATCGTTATATGAATTAAATTTCAAAAAAATTATCTCTCTCTACTTTGCAAACTCTCATTGCGAAGTTCTTGTACCATTCATTTTTTCCTCGATCTTGTGCAATTTTATGTGCTGCATGTTCCTTCCAATTCTTTACTGATTCTAAAGACTCCCAGTATGAAACTGTAATTCCCAATTCATGATCACGAGCACTTTCTACTCCAAGAAAACCCTTCTGTTCAGAAGCTAACTCTACCATTTTTTCTGTCATTTTCGCGTAACCTATACCACCTTCATTTCGCTGTGAAGCAAATATCACAGCATAATAAGGTGGTTGAGGAGTTTTTGCAATTCCACTCATATTAGTCACCCCAAATATTAATCTAAATAATATTATGGGGAAATTTTGGCAATTATATACAAATTATCCGCACTAATAATTGTATTCTTATCCGATAAAACAACATACCAACCGATCTAAGCCTTTTGTTATAGCAGTAGCATGACTAATTTATATCACCTGTTATTAATTCTCGAATTGAACAAGGGAACGCCCCAAAAAAGATAGAGTTCCCTTTCCAGTAATTTTAATATTATCTTTATCCTTGGTCTTTAAATGATTTGGAATTGAAAAGTTATTCGTTTCTACTTTTAAAGGTTGGTCGAAAAAACAGTAGATTAAGGATTTCTAATCTTGTGAATAAATAATAGACAGGATCAGAAAATACCTAAATACAAGAAAATAACTACTGATTTTTCCCACCGAGACTTCATCTTTTAGTTTATCAATATTAATTAGAAACATAACTGGGGAAAATAGAAGTAAATAAATTGCTATTTCTGCCATTGAAGTGATTTATAGTAGAAATGTTTTCTGAAAGGAAGAGTTATGATGACAGATCAATCAGATAAGAAAAAGGTTATTTTGCTGTTAGTTGATACTTTAATGAATGCAACTTTACAGGAAGCGATCAAGAATGGAAAAGCTCCTGCTTTTCAATTTTTCATTGAAAACGGTTATAATATTCCAAATGTTGTAAGTCCATTTCCAACAATGTCTGTTAACGTTGATAGTACATTATTAACAGGACATTACAGTGATCAACATAAAATCCCAGGTTTAGTCTGGTTTAATAAAAAAGAAAATCGGATTATTAATTACGGAGGCCATGTTAGAGAACTTGTAAAATTAGGATTAAAACAGTCCATGGAAGATATTTTTTATAATTTGAATCATAGCCATCTAAGTAAAAAACAAAAGACGATTCATGAGGTTCTTTTGGATCAGGATATTCAAACCGCATCCATTAATACTTTAATGTATAGGGGAAATGAATCTGTACAAATCACATTTCCTTTCCTTATGTCAGTCGTTACAGGAATGAGAAGAAAAATATTTGCATATGCACCAAATGTATTTTCATACGGGGCAATGAAAAAACTAAACCCATCAAAAAGGCACTCCTTATTTTGGCAGAAATATGGGTTTAATGACAAATTTACTGCAAAAGAATTAAAATATCTTATCGAACGAGATATGCTTCCGGCTCTTACAATCGCTTACTTTCCCGATTTAGATCAACGTATACATAAAAATGGGAGAATGGATATTAAAGGAATTGAAAAAGTAGACAAGCAAATTCAAAATATCCTTAACACTTATCGAACATGGGAAGAAGCATTACCGAATAATATATGGATTATTCTAGGTGATAATGGTCAAGCATGGATTGATAATGATCGTAATCTTGCATTAATAGATCTTAGAAAACTGTTATCTATGTATCAGATTCCGAAATTAAAGGATGGCATTGGTTCTTCCGATCAAGTAATTCTTGGTGTAAATGAAAGAATGGCCTTTATTTATACTTTGGATTCTATGAATGTACCTCTAGAAGAACTTGGAAATATAATGCAAAAAGATGAAAGGATCGATGTTATTGCTTGGAAAAAGGAAAATTCAATTATCGTTATCTCCGGTATGCAAGATGGGCATCTCACTTTTCGCCACGAAGGAGATTTTATTGATGAATATGGACAATCTTGGTTTATAGAAGGTAATATTGAACTATTGGATCTTTCAATAAATGAAAAAACCGTCAATTATGGACTCTATCCAGATGCTTTAGCAAGACTTTATACAACATTTTTTTCACATGAAGGAGATTATCTTGTTGTTAGTGCTAAACCGGGACATGAGTTTATTGGTGAAGGATCACCAACTCATGTAGGAGGAGCTAGCCACGGAGGATTACATGAACAAGACTCACTTGTTCCAATGATTGTAACTGGAACAAATACAAAACCAAAAAATCCACGTATTTTAGATCTTAGGGATTGGATTTTATCTTTAATTTAACAAAAGTCTGGAATGTTAACCCTAATAAAATCAAAGTGATTTAGATTTTACCAACAATATTTTCTGTAGATATATGAATAATAATCAATAGAGATCTTCGTTGTATAGGGACTTTCTAAAGAAAGACATTAGTCCCTATTTCTATCATTCAAAAAAGAAAAATAAGGGTGTAAATCGTGGGAAAACAAGTTTTGATACTCTCAGAAGCCATTGGTAACGGTCATACAAAAGCTGCAGAAGCGTTGATGCAAGGAATTACTCATCTTGCTCCTTCTGTCGATACAAGTATTTTCGAGTTAGGTCACACTCTCAATCCTCTTATCACTAAGGTTATAGTTAAATCATATCTAAAAATAATTGTACATTCACCTTCAATATGGAGAATGATTTATCTTTATCAACAAAATATCCCCCTTTCAAATTGGAAAAAGTACGTCATTCACCAGCTGATTCACAAACAAATTGAAGTTCTTCTTGAAAATGTAAGTCCTCAACTAATCGTATGTACACACCCGTTTACAAGCTCAACTGCATCTCGATTAAAGAAAATGGGTTATAGGTTTAATCTTTGTACAATGGTAACAGATTTTCATGTTCATGGAGCATGGGCTCATTCTGAGGTAGATAATTATTTGGTTTCAAACAAAGATGTGTATAACCAATTAATAGGTATGGGTATATCAAAAAATCGAATTGCAATCACTGGTATGCGTATAAGATCCAATTTTTGGGTTCCAAAAAACAAACTGGAGATGCGAAAGAAATTAAACTTAAAAGATATACCTACTTTAATGATTATGGGAGGTGGACTCGGATTAGGTGGGATTCAAAAGCTTGCTTATGCTTTACTAAAATGGAAAGGAAAAATTCAAATTATAATATGTACTGGTAACAATGATTTGCTCAGAGATTCCTTTTTAAGGGATGAAAGATTTCATCATCCCAATATTCATATACTAGAATTTATTGATTGTATTGACGAATGGATGGAAGCAACGGATTTACTTATCACAAAACCCGGTGGTTTAACCTGTTATGAAGCATTAGCAAAGGGCCTGCCTTTATTTATCTATCAACCAATACCAGGTCACGAAGAAAGGAACTGTGATTATTTAGTAAATAATCGTTTGGCAATAAAAATAAATGACATTGAAAACATTAATTTTGTACTCGAAAAAATGCTCTTTTCTTCGAAAGAAAAGGAATATTTGCAGAAAAGAATAAGCGAATTTCAAAAGAAAATAGATCCATTAGCAAGTGCAAATTATATCGTGGAACACCTTCTTTAATATTTTTAAAAATATATGACCGCAATTCAATTTTTACTATTAATCATTATATAATGTAGCTATTAAAGGTAAATGATCAGAAGCTTTGGTGGAATTAATCATTACTTCCGCTTTAGCAACATTTAGTTCAGAACTAGCAAAAATATAATCCAATCTTGACCTTGGGCGGCTCGATGGATATGTATGACCCAGTCCTTTTCCTGCAATTTGCCAAGTGTCTTGGACCTTATCTGTTATTTTCCTCCATTGTCTTGATTTGGGCTTCATATTCCAATCTCCCATGATAATAATTGGATGCGGATAATGATGAAGATGATTTAAAATATAATCAATTTGCTTACTTTGGAGATAAGGATTAAGACTTAAATGAGTGACCATAATTTGAAATAACTGTTCGTGTATTTGAATTGTAGCGTTAAGCAATGATCTTCCTTCAATAAGGCCTGGTACATAATTAAAAGAATGAGTCTTTTTTAAAATAATTGGATATCTTGACAATAGAGCATTACCATATTGCCGTACCTTTGTTGAATTATTAGATCTCAGAGTGAGAGACGGACTGAAAGCATGCTCTAAATTTAGTTGTTTTGCAAGCCAGCCAATCTGATTCTTATAGAGACTGCGTTTAGAAAAATGTTTATCAACCTCATTTAAACCAATTATATCAGCATCACTATCTTCAATTACTTTAGCTATTCTGTTAAGATCTAATTTTTTATCAATTCCCACGCCATGATGTATGTTAAACGTCATTACTTTGATTTCCAAAAGTCTGTCTCCTCTGTTATGATAAATTTTATTTAAAATCATTTTCTAAAATACACTTATTAAGTAAATTTATACAAGAGATCTTTGTGATGGAGACTATTTATACTAGCTACTTTTCCCCTGTCAACTCTGATATAATAATTTGGCCAAGAGCTTCTGTATTTATGACCACATAATCATTAATTCTGAGAAGAAAGGTGTTTATAAAGAAAGTCATGTTCTTTCATTATAAAAAAGCAAAAACTCTATGTTTTTAGACAAGGAATTTTTGCTTTTTTCATTACATTTTATGCATGTTTTTCGCATTTTTATTAAGTCTATTACCACTACTTGCCTTTCGATATCCATCATACACATTTATGGCAGCCGACACGACATAGATTAGAAGTATACCACCGATGAGCGATGTTTTAAATTGATTAGCGCTCACTGAAAATAAATCCTCCATATAGATAATGTAATCTGAGGTAAATAGATTTGGATTTATTAGGATAAGAATTAATACTACAGTTCCAATAAGTTCAACAATAGTATTGTATAGGGCCATTCTTTTTGTCCACTGTCCCTTAATCAGTTTGTATAGAGTTAATAGGATTTCGATTCCTATGAAGATTACAACGATTGGCCAGTACTGAAGCAGTACATGTTGATTCATTGCTGGTGTCACAAATTCAAGCCCAGATCCAGCATTTTCATAGACACCTATAAGCTGATTAGCATAAAAATAAAGAGTGGCCCAGATCGCAATCCATAAAAAACTTCCAAAGACTTGAAACTTCGAAATAGCTTTTTCCTTGGGAACATAGGTGATGTTTTTTAAATCATCAGGTGTCCATTTTTGAAGGCATGCTGTTAATGGTTGTTCATCTTTTCCTTTATCTGTTCTTTCTATAATGGCAAATGTCAGTGTCAGCCAAAAGAATACTTGAATCCCTAGCTCAATCAATCTCCATATGCCTTCCCCCATTACATGCAATGCACCGTTTATAATTGCCTCGTCTCCTGTATAACCAAAAAAATACTCAGCTATGATCGAAATGAACGAAATAACAGCGGCAATTGGTAAAATCATTTTTAGTAGTGTCACATATACATCAAAATAACGTGGACCAATAAGATGCATTGGCTGATCTCGATAACCTCTAGCCAATGTGACCGGGCTGCCTAATTTTTCGAGTACATCCTTTATATCTCCCTCATTGTAATCATCAGGAAGCATATCCTCTATTGTAGACCGTAATTCAAGGGCAATATCCTCACGATTTTTTTCAGGCAGCCTTCTCGTCACTTCCTGAATATAAATCTCAACTAAACTCATCGTCTTCCTCCCCTTTCAATAGGTTGTAAAGCTCTTTTGAATTTGTGATCCATTCCTTTTTTAACTGCAAAAATACTTCAACACCATATTCACTTAACTCATAGTACTTACGTGGCCTATTTTCAGACGTATCCCAACTACTTGTCACCAACTCCTGTTTTTCTAATCGTCGAAGTAAAGGATATAACGTACTTTGGTCAATCTGAATCCCCGACCCTTCCAATATTTGTACAAGGGAATATCCATATTGAGGGGTTCGTAATTGACTTAAAACTGCCAATGTCAGTGTTCCTCTTCTAAGCTCTGTTGTTAGTGATTGTAATAAATTACTCATTCACCCACCTCTTCTTCATTACTATATGTCATACAGTATTTGTTTTATACTATGTATCATACACTATTATTGTACATTTTGTTTGTATCAGTTATACCGGAAACTTGGTGAACCATACGAGAAAGACACAATTGTATACGTTTATAGTACTGGAAAATGGTTTTCCAATGAAAATCACTCCACAATTTCATAATGGCAATAACAATTGTCAATGTAAATTTATGTTAAAATAAATATAGAGTTTGCGAAGGGTTTTTCTAATAGACATTAGTGTATTGTTTTTTACTATGAATTTAGTGACCTACTTATCTCTTGCTTTTTAGAATCATTCAATAAAAATCGGGGTGCTATTGTGGGAAAAGGAACCATTTATAAAAGTGAAGAAGGAAAAAGATTTATTACCGAACACTATGAAAGATATATAAAATCATTTACGTTTGAAGTTGAACGAAAATTTATTGATACAAGTTATGGTAAAACTCATATCCTATTAGCAGGTCCACCAGAAGGTAAACCTGTTTTTATATTTCAAGGTGGTAATTGTATAAATCCAATGACTTTATCTTGGTTTTCATCTTTAACAAGCAAGTATAGAATTTATGCACCAGATACTATTGGTCACCCTGGATACAGTGATGAAGGTAGAATATCAGCGAAGGATCATAGTTTTGCTCAATGGATTGATGAAATGATGAATTATTTTGAGATTGATAGTAGTGCAGTAATTGGCCCATCTTACGGTGCTGGAATCATTTTAAGATTAGCTGCATTTATGCCGGATAAAATTGATTGTTCCATTTTAGTATCACCAGCAGGAATAAGTTTAGGTTCCAAAATGAAAATGATGAAAGACATTTTAGTTCCTTTAGTTTTATTTAATGTTACTTCATTAGAAAAACATCTTATTAAAATCACTGACATAATGTCGGATAATAGCATGAAAGAAATGGATAAAAAAATTATTGGTGATATATTTAAACACGTCAGACTTGAGCAAGAAATGCCTAAATTAACTCATAAGAAAGAATTAACAAATTATCATTCACCCACTTTAATCATAGCGGGGAAAAAAGATATCTTCTTTCCTGAAAGTAGACTGAATAAAGTGGCGAAAGAAATCATTCCAAATTTAACTGCATTTAAAACATATGATATAGGACATTTTCCTTCAGAAGAACATTTAATAACAATCAACAATGAGATTATGAAGTTTCTCAAAGACTATTACTAAAATTTTCAACGAAAAGGGGCTTTCTTTCAATCATTTTAAGTTGATACTGTAAAAGGCGCAGATTAGTTTAAATATGAAAATAGTAATTAAAAGGCTTGAATTAATCAAGCCTTTTTAAGTTATATTTCATTTGCAAAACATAATGTTAATTACTAGGCTTTTAGCCTGTTATTTTTGTGATTCTCCACAATATCAGTCTTCGTATTTAAAACGAAATCATCGCTCCTCTTTCATCAAATACGGCCGTAGGATTCCACGCAACTTCCCAAAGATTATTTTCAGGGTCAGCAAAATATGCTGTCCTTCCTCCCCAGAAAGCATCACTAGGTTCTCTGACTATTTTTCCACCTATTTTGCGAATCTCTTCAATTGTTGTATCGACTTCTTTTGGATGATCAACATTAATAGCAAACGTGACAGCGCGGAATTGTTGAGTATTTTGTGTAATTTCTACTCCAGCATCTTTTGCTAATTCCTCAACAGGAAAAATTGAGACGATTACGCCTGCCGTTTTAAACGCAGCATAGTTATTTGAGCTGAATTCCGTTTCTTCCCATCCTAATTTTTGATAAAACGAACGAAGAACTGGTAAATCATACGCACCAATTGTTAGCAAACTTACTCTTGGTTTCACCATAGCCTGTTTCCTCCTAAAAAATAATCATCAGTTTACCTTTCTTTAAGAGGGATCAAAATTCCTTCTTCACAACTTCACTAAACTATTTACTTCTGCGCTCAATTAGGTTAATTCCTAATCCCATGGCCAGTATTCCAATCAACAACATAAACAATAACGACATCATCACATCTTTTAAGCCTGCATCATAGAAAATGACTGACATAATTGCGTCCATAGCATGTGCCAATGGAAATAGGTCAGCAATAAACAATAATACTGGATTCGTAATCGTTCCTGGCATCATATAAGCGCCGCTTACGAGCGGAATAAGAGGGATCAATGATGGATAAATCGCATAAAATTGCTCCGGAGTCCTTACAAAGCCTGTCATTAACATCGCAATGCTGATCATACTAAAAATGAAAAACGCAGCAATCAAGATTATGAGCCATAAATGATCTCCCACATCATACTTCATCACGTACTTAAACACGAATAACACAACAACCACTTGAAATAGTGTGATCAGAAAACTATAGAAAATATATCCGCAATACATACTGGTTTTACTTATCGGTGATAAAATCATTCGATTCCAAATGCCAGAAACTTTATCATGTGTCACATTGTTTACCTTTAAGCCAAGAATAAACATTGAAATCAAAAAGGTGAAAGCAAATAATAATTGAGTACTCATGTTATAACTAGGAACTTGTTCACTATCAAGTCCTTGAGTTTCTAACTGAAAAGGTGAAAGTGAAAGATAACTCTCGATTTCATTCCGAACCTTTTCGTCACCTTCAGCACTTACAATTGCGCTAATTTGCGCCTCCTGTTGAAAGACCTTCTCAACATGCTGTTGTACATAAGACACCGACGGAAGTTCACTTGTTGCGATTAATCGGTAATCCATCTCCATTACCTTCACTGCCACATCCATCTTGCCATCGCGTACATCCTCACGTGCTTGATCGGGATCCACTACGACAAACTGAAAGGAATCATCAACGTTTAACAGCTCTTCCCATTTCCCCTCGATTTCCGTTGCATTCTCTTCCTCACTGAAAATAGCAACAGTTGTCGGCGAATGAACACCTCCAGCAAATAATAGGGTAGCGATTATACTTCCAGCGATAAATAACAGAATAACGAAAGGGTTACGTTTATCCTTTGCAAATTGCGCCCATATGACTGAATTCACTACGCTTTCCCCCTTTTTGGATAAAAGATCAAACCGATGGTCGTGCATAATAAAAAGAACACAATGAGGAATATACTTGGAAAAACTAATGAGGATAATTCCTCAAATTGAAACCATTCTGTAAGCATAACTAAAGATAGACCATTTGGCGTCCACTCCCCGATTTGTTGCAACCAGTCTGGCAATAAATAGACAGGAACAAAGTTTCCTCCGATGATCCCAAATAATAAAATAACGAACATAAAAATACCATTTGCTGCATTTATATCTGTTACTCTAAGTGAAACGGTCGTAAATACTGCACCTAATCCAGCAATCGTCAATGAAAGTAACGTAACAATTCCTATAGTACCTAACCAGAAGGTAATCGTACGATCTGGAAATACATCTAGAATAAAATGAGACAAAACAAATACGAACATGATTTGTAACCAAGCTAAGCAAAACGAAGAGACCATCTTCCCAATGAGAAAGTGCATAGGAGGACTATTTGTCAATAAAATCCGATCAAAAACCTGTTGTCTAATTTCTTCACCCGTTTTAGTTGCGACTGTAGATGCTAAAAATAAGGCGAACAAGGCTCCCATCGCAAATGTAAAATATTGAGTTAGTGTAAAGCTATTACCTACTCCTACTTTCTCGAATCCTCCTTCCGGAAGTGTTACTTCCCCAGGTGAAGCACCCCCAACTTCCTGTAGGGCAAACTGATAATTCAGATGATCAAGGAAACCATGAATAATTTGCTGCAAAGTAATGTTATGATTTGTATCCATTTCAATCTTATATTTTATTGTGGTAGCTGGTGGCTCTCCCATGAAAGCTGCATATAAACTATCAACAGTAAAACCAGCCGGAATGAATAGAATGCCGTCTAAGTCCCCAGCCTCGACTTTGGCCACTGCCTCAGCTTCGTCTAGCTCATGAACTGTTACCCATTCCTTCAAATCCTCATTGTTAAGATAATTGATTAACATTGAAACAGGTCGTATATAACTAGCTCGTTCCAGTAATTCCGCTACTTTCTCATCACCTAATGAGGCTTCATTGATTAATCTTTCCTTTAATTCTGTCATTGCTTTTTGTTCGTCATCCTGATTTACAACAGCTAATTGTAAATCCAATTCTGTTTCATCTTCACTACCAAATAAACCAGCAAAAGCAAAATTTAACACAAGGACTAAAATGATTGGAAGCAATAATACCGTTATAAGCTCCTTCCGATCACGCCAAAATATTAACAAATCCTTTTTTATGAAACTTAGCATGACTACACCTCCTTAGTCTCGTAATGTTCGACCAGTCAAATGAAGGAATACATCCTCTAAGCTAGGAGTTTCCGTATGAAAATTTATCATTTGAATATGGTGTTGGTCGGCAAGGTGAACGAGTTCACGAATCAAATTGCTTCCTTTCTTCGCAATAATCTTCATTTGTACATGTGATACCTCTACTTTACGAACACCCTCTATTGTCTTGACAAGCTCAACAAAATGTTCATCCATCTTGCTTAGCTCCACTTTTATCGTATCTTCTGTCGACAAAATACTAAGCAACTCAGTTTTTGTACCTGAGGCAATAATTTCACCATGGTCCATAATGTACAAGCGATCACAGAGTTGTTCTACTTCCTCCATATAATGACTCGTGTATAAAATCGTTGTTCCTTCTTTTTCATTTAGCTGGCGAACCATTTCAAGTATATGGTTTCGCGATTGCGGATCTATTCCCACAGTCGGCTCATCTAAAATGAGAATTTTCGGTTGATGTAATAATGCCGCAGCAATATTAACCCTTCGCTTCATCCCACCTGAAAACGTTTTGACTAAATCCTTTTGGCGATCTTTCAATCCAACAATGTCTAAAACATGTTGGATTCTTTTATCCAGTTCTTTTCCCTTCATTTTATAAATGGATCCAAAGAATTTAAGGTTTTCATAGGCTGATAGTTCATGATAAAGCGCCAATTCCTGAGGTACGACACCTAAAATTTTCCTAATTTCTTCTGGCTTATTGATGGTGTTTACACCATTTAGCTTTATTTCTCCGCTTGTAGGTTTAATCAAGGTTGACATCATGGATATCGTTGTCGATTTCCCAGCCCCATTTGGTCCTAATAAGCCGACTGATTCGCCATTGTCCAAATATACATTCACATCTTGTACAGCAGTTTTTCCTTTGAAGGATTTATTTAAATTGATTGTCTCAAGCATCACTTTTCCTCCTTTTTCCTTTGCATTTATTGACTTGTAATAGCATCTTAAACGAAAAAAACCAAAGCCACTACTGACTCTGGTCACTGTATGAAACAACGCTTATTACTTTTGTCACTTTTTTTACTTTTTACACAAGCCGATGGCGAATTGCATAAATCGCTAGCTGTGTCCGATCCCTTAATTCTAATTTATCTAAAATGTGACTTGTTTGATTTTTGACAGTTCCAACTGACAGACCTAATCGTTCTGCGACTTCCTTATTATTCAGTCCTTCTCCTATACACTTTAAGATCGCTCTTTCCCTTGGCGTTAGGTTCGGATCAATCGAATTCTCCTCCTGGTTTTGTAGTAAAACAGGCATGACTTTTGCCGCAACCTGATCCTCAAGCGATAGGCCGCCGCTTAACGCACTTTTAATCGATCGAATCAGTGATTCCG
>DASQMK010000636.1:0-2002 GCA_035645575.1 Metabacillus sp. | reverse complement strand
GTAAGCAACCCTTTTTTCAACCCCAACCGTTTCACTTGCGGTAATTTGGACATTTGCAATGTGTTCATTGTTCCAAAGTGTTTGTAGAATCGGATTAGCAAATTCCAAAGCTTCAAGGTTTTGAACCATTGGCTTGCCTAGATAATGATCAATTCGATAAATTTCTTCTTCATCAAATGCGTTGTTTAGCTTTGCATTCAACTCCCGAGCTGATTTCAGGTCATGTCCAAAAGGCTTTTCTATAATAAGGCGTTTCCACCCGGTTGTGGCAGCTAGCCCACATTTTTTTAAGTTCAACGCAATTACATCAAAAAATTGAGGGGCTACCGACAGATAAAATAATCTATTTTCAGGAATTTGTAACTCCTTTTCACGACTTTTGATCAGAGTTAATAACCCTTCATACTCATCTTCTTTTGTCACATCTACCTTTTTGTATCGGATTAGCCCTAGGAAAGCTTCCATTTTAGGATGATCTGCCTTGTGTTCAGTAAAGGATTGAATGGATTGCATAATATGTTCATGAAATTCCTCATCTGAAAGATCTGTAATACTAGCACCAATTACAGAAAATGAGATCGGCAATTTTTGTTCAAGAAATAAACGAAATAGGGCGGGGATAATTTTCCTCTTAGCTAAATCGCCCGTTGCACCGAATAATATGAAGGTTGAAGAATCCATTTTACCGCCCACTCCTTATAAGTAATTGTTATACTTTATTGTGTCCTAGTTTTTTTACATTTATCAATTGTGATTCATCTTGTATATAAAAATTTAAAAAGGTATTCATATAAAAATAAAACTCCCCTTTTTATTGGATTAGGGGAGTTTTATCATATCATTCCTTATCTAAATCAAAGCACACTTCTAACCTGCTTCATATAGAAAAAGCGAACAATGAAAAAGTACACGATCTGAATCGCTAAAAATATACCTAGAACCGTTACAGGGGTAGCGTCAGGAAAACGCGGATTTACAACGCTAAGCAAATTTTCCTGACGATTACCCAGATTTTAACAACGTTAAGGAATGTTTTTGAGACTGGATTAAAAAAGCTTACAATCCTATAACAGAGAAAAATACCTTTATTTAAATCAAAAAAACACTAGTTTATTCTTTACGGTCTTTAAGGTATTATGTTATTTTAATACAGTTTTGTTTTTATTGAATATAACCAATTGACCAAGTAAGGCTATTGATACAAAGCAACCGGCAGCGAAGGGAAGATCAGATGGTGTTATACCGGCAATCATTACAATTCCCCAAGCGTCGAACCTACTGCACTACCTAGATAATTAGCAGAACTGTTTAATGCAACAGCAGCTTTGCCATGACGAGGTTGTGAAATAAGCAGTGCATGTTGTTGTGGTGCTAGTGAAGCCCACCCCATTGCCCCCCATAGGAAAATAGGTAAAAACGCTAGAACAGGAAATTTAAGCGCAGATGGTAGGCAAAACATTTCTACTTCCTATTATTCCTTTTCTACCTGCCTATTACACAAGAAAAAAAGTTGCATAAAACCCCACATTTTTATACAATTTCTAGGCTTTTTCAGAAGCCAAAAACGTTCATGTATCAACGATGTATAAAATCCTGCATAATCGATAAAAAACGGAAAATAGCCAAACCCTTGATATATAAGGATTTGGCTATTTGTCTTACTTCTGATAGTTGGCTTTATGTTAACTAGATTTGTATAAAATATACATTTATAAATACCATTGTATCTCCTGAGATTCTAGTAGGCACATATAGTAAAAATACTAATAAAACGGAGATATTTGCCGTCACTGAACAGATACCATTTGGATATAACAGTATAAATGCATTGGTTAATTTAACACATTCCGATGTAAGAAAAGGGATTAACTATTGAATAATTTCTATACTCAAAATCTTAAAACTGCTAAAGCTTGTTGTGAAATACAGGTAAAAAAACGCACAACAAAGAAAAAGGGAAAGGAAGAAAAAGAGATGAAATGTGATTGTTGTTGTGTACCTG
>DASQMK010000635.1:0-4660 GCA_035645575.1 Metabacillus sp. | reverse complement strand
GCCATGATTCCGATTCCACCAAATTGTAAAATGAAAATGAGAAAAAAAACACCAGTAGTGCTAAATGTTTCATTTGTAGGTACAACAGTGAGTCCAGTAACGCTTATTGCACTTACGCTCGTAAAAACTGCATCTACAAATGACCATTCGATATTTTCCTTGTGTGCAATAGGTAGACTTAATAAAACAGTCGAAACAATCACTGCAGAGATATAAAATAAAACGATTAGTTGTACTGATGTTAGTTTTTGGGTGATCTTTTGCTCTTTAGACAACAGCTTTTGATTTAACATGTAAAAACCTCAAATCTTATGTTATAGGAAATAATATTATAACAAATTATAGAAAAAATGGTTTTGTATATATTCATTGTTCGGTTATTAAATCCTATTAGTAATTTTGCAAGTACAAATTATTATATTATAGTTGAAGCAATAAAATTATAGGAGTATTTTTAGTGTAATCAATTATTATTTGAATATGACAACCTTTTTGCTGAATCATTACGAGGGGGGGGAACCAATTTTGATAAACAAAGTTTATCTAGGGGTGAATCTTAGCATATGAAAGCTAAGTAGGGATACTCTCAATCCCGAATCCGACAGCTAACTCCGTAAGCATACAACACGAGAGAAGGGTTAATATGATGAAAGTTGACCATTCTTAATAAAGGAGAATGGTCTTTTTTGTCCTATCGGATAGCATCAACATTTTATTGATTGTTAGGTTAGGTTTTCGCTATTAGAATTAGTGACAAGCTAATTTGATTTTTACGAGAAGGGACTTGAAAAAGCATGAAAAAGCAATTTGCTGTTTTTGGTTTAGGGCGATTTGGGGGAAGTTTAGTAAAAGAATTCTATGAATTAGGAGTAGAAGTTCTTGCTGTAGATATAGACCAAGATAAGGTGAATGCATTTGCACAATATGCTACTCATATAGTTCAAGCAAATGCAATTGATGAATCTACTCTTAAACAGATTGGGGTAAGGAATATCGATCATGCATTTGTTTCTTTTGGTGAAAATATTGAATCTAGTATCTTAACCTCTTTATTGCTTAAAGAGATAGGTGTACCAAAAGTATGAGCAAAAGCTCAAAATGATTATCATCATAAGGTGTTAAGTAAAATTGGAGTAGATCACGTAATCCATCCTGAACGAGATATGGCCAAGAGAATTGCACATCATATCGTGTCTGATAAAATCATTGATTACATCGAATTATCAGAAGAATATTGTATTGTCGAGATAGTAGCATCAGAAAAGTTACATAATCAGTCACTTATTGATTTAGATATACGCGCAAGATATGGTTGCAATATCGTTGGAATTCAAAGAGGTGAAAATATACTTATATCTCCTGCTGCTGATGAAAATATACAAAAAAATGATGTCTTAATTGTGATTGGACGAAATAATGACATAAATAGGTTTGAAAGAGAAGGTGTCTAAAAATGAAGTATAAGCTTATAAAGCTTAATCCTTCACAATTATTGATCTTAGTTTTTATTGTTTTTATAACGTTAGGAACTCTTTTACTTAAATTACCGTTTGCCACTACAACTTCAGTTAGTTGGTTGGATGCCTTATTCACCGCAACCTCTGCTATGACGGTAACAGGTCTTGTTGTAGTGGATACTGCTCAAGCTTACACACTGTTTGGAGAAATTGTGATAGTTTCATTGATCCAAATTGGTGGTTTAGGAATTATGTCATTTGCCGTATTGATTTTTATGATGTTAGGGAAAAAAATTGGATTAAAGGAACGATTACTTGTTCAACAGGCATTAAATCAAACATCAATCGGTGGCGTAATCAAGTTAATTAAAAACTTATTTGTTTTTTCTTTATCGATTGAACTTATTGCGATGGTATTTTTAGCAATAAAGTGGGTTCCTGAATATGGTTGGAGTCAAGGTCTGTATTTTAGTTTCTTTCACTCAATTTCTGCATTTAATAACGCTGGTTTTGCCCTTTGGCCTGATAGTTTAATGAAATATGTTGGTGACCCAATCATTAACATTTTTGTCACATTTCTTTTCATCATTGGAGGAATAGGATTTACTGTTTTATCTGATTTATGGAATAAGAAGAAATTTCAAAAGCTTAGCCTTCATTCAAAAATGATGATCGTGGGGACATTTATCATCAATATTGTGGCGATGTTATTAATATTTGTTTTAGAATATAGTAATTCTAAAACATTAGGAGGACTACCTTCATTAGGTGATAAAGTATGGGGAGCTTACTTTCAAGCTTTAACTACGAGAACAGCAGGATTTAACACATTAGATATTGGTAGTTTAGATGAAGCAACGATTTTTTTATTTTTACTCTTAATGTTTATTGGGGCAGGGAGCGCATCTACAGGTGGAGGAATTAAATTAACAACATTCATGGTGATTATTTTTGCTGTTCTTACCTTCTTAAAAGGGAAAAAAGACATCGTTATGAGGAATAGATCTATTAATCTTGAGGTTGTCATTCGAGCACTTGCCATTTCGACAATCGGCCTTGTTTTTATTATCATAGCAGTGTTTATTTTAAATATATCGGAAGATGCTCCATTTTTAGAAATTTTGTTTGAAGTGATCTCAGCTTTCGGAACTGTAGGTTTATCAATGGGTTTGACAGGTTCTCTAACTTTCATCGGAAAAATTGTCATTATATTTATTATGTTTATAGGAAAGTTAGGACCACTTACACTAGCATTTTCACTTGCACAACCTGAAAAAGCAAAGATCAAATACCCAACTGAGGATATACTTACTGGATGATAGGTCTTTATTAAAAATGAATAAATTAGTGTTAAGTTAAAAAGCGCATTTCATAAATGATAATGCGCTTTTTGTATATAATTCCCACATGCACAAGATTAAAATGTTCATGTGGATCCTAAAGAATCTCTCTTATTGATTAGGACAACATATAAAAATAGGAGGGATTAATGATGAGATTACGTATTTTATTATTACTATTAGTAAATTGTTTTCTATTTTTAACTGTGGCAAGTGCCGAAGGACCACTTACTGCTGCATTTATTCGAGATCATCAACTATGGATTAAAAAGGGAGATCAAGAAATACAAGTGACAAAGGGACGTTATGTATATTCTCCAAAATGGTCATATGACGGTCGTTTTATTGCTTATCTTAATGGTGATAAACATGGAGAAAAATCGAATTTGTTTATATATGACACAAAAGAGGAACAAAACTACAAGCCCTATGTGTTGGTCGAAACTTCAGATTTTAAATGGTCTCCGATAAAAAATCAATTAGCCTACACTTCAGGTGGAGTATTAAATGTTACGAAGACTAAGAATGGTCGTCCCAAAGGCTTTGAAAATGTCTCTCTAGGTGTTAGCGGTTTTGAATGGTTTCCAAATGGGAAAGAATTTATCGTATCTTCACAATCCAATTTACTCCCTACAGGATGGGGACCGATACAACTTTATAGAATTCCTGTAAATGCAAACCTTGATTCAGATAAAATGAAACCTTTTTATACAATTCAAACACATATGCCTGAGTTATTTGCAATATATGCTGACTATTTTAAGTGGAGTTATGATGGGAAATGGGTTAGTTTTATAGCTGTCCCTACAGCATCTTTGTCTATGGATAGTAATACATTATGTGTTCTTTCACAATATGGAGAATCATTTCAGGCAGTTGGGAAAATGCTAGGCTATCAAGATTGGGTAAAGTGGGCTCCATCTGCTAATAAGCTAGCTTATATTTCTGGAGAAGGGAGATTTTTTGTCGAAAACAAAAATCTCACAATTAAGGAAATGCCGACTACTTCCCAACAAAAGGAATATACACCGGAAGGTTTTGTGGACCTTGATCTGGAATGGTACTCTTCAGATAAGGTGATAGTCTCTCGTGCTAGGGAAAATAAGGAGTGGGATGAAGGGCCTGTTCCAATCATGTATACATCACTTTATATGATTAATTTAAAAACAAATAACCAAAAACAAATATCTAACCCACAGAAAAATGAACTTGATGAAAACCCAAAAGTTGTTAATTCATACCTTACTTGGTTTCGTAAAACAGCAGAGAAATACCAAGGGAATGTTTGGGTAAAAGACGGATTAGATGGCAAAGAACGTCTATGGCTAAAGAATGTTGATTCAGCTCCTGTGTTTTATACACACTAGTAGAACAAAAAAGAGCGAACTAAGAACATTCACTCTTCCATATGGAAACTTTTATTCAGGATTTTCAGTTTTGCTTGAACGATTAGAAATAGGGTAGTTTTCCCCATATCCTTCTACATGACCTGCATGTTCTCTGTTATATGCTGAGCCTGAACCTGGATTATTTTGAGCCATATTATTTTTTTGATTTTTATTGCTTCTAGTTGGATTTTGCATAAGTTTCACCTCCTAAACACATATTTAGATTGCATTGAAATGGTGAAATTATTCAAGAGAGTGATAAAAAGCTTCGATGATGTTGGCAAAAATGTTATGTCATTGATATGAAAGGTTTGGTATAATATGTAAAAATATAGAAGTAAATATATTGGGAGAGGTAGCGCATGTACACTTACGAATCTTTTGAAACTTTTGGTGCATTCACTTTGTTAAGACCTATTTTTATGACCATTTTACTTGTTAACTTGCTTCTTTTCTTAGGATTAATGATTCCAAA
>DASQMK010000634.1:0-1933 GCA_035645575.1 Metabacillus sp. | reverse complement strand
TGCAGGAGCAATCATGCAAGCATTGACCAAAAATCCTCTAGCATCACCAAGTGTTTTTGGTATTAATGCAGGAGCAGGTTTTTTTCTGGTTATTGCCATTTCCGTATTTTACGTAAATTCATTTCAAGCATTTACATGGATTGCTTTTGCAGGAGCAGCCTTCTCGGCGTTTATCGTTTATTTTGTAGGCTCATTTGGCAGGGAAGGACTTACACCAATGAAGCTAACATTAGCTGGTGCAGCAATGGCTGCATTGTTTTCTTCCTTAACACAGGGCTTACTAGTTGTAAATGAAGCTGCCTTAGATCAAGTTTTATTTTGGTTAGCGGGTTCCATTCAAGGAAGAAAATTAGAGGGCTTATCCATCATCCTGCCTTATGTTATTCCAGCTATTTTGATTAGTTTACTTCTTTCTCCAAAAATTAATGTATTAACAATGGGAGAAGATGTAGCAAAGGGATTAGGGCAAAGAACAGGCTTTGTGAAGCTCCTGGGTGCACTGATTGTGATTATTTTAGGTGGTGGATCTGTTGCTGTTGCAGGGCCAATTGCCTTTATAGGGATCGTGATTCCACACTTTTCTAGATTTATAGTAGGGAATGATTACAGATGGATACTTCCATATTGTATTGTACTCGGGGGATCTCTACTGGTATTAGCTGACATATTAGCAAGATACATTGTCATGCCTGAAGAAGTGCCAGTTGGTGTAATGACGGCTTTAATAGGAACTCCCTTTTTCATTTACATTGCGCGTAGGGGGTTCAGTCAATCATGAAAAAGTATTATAAGCTTCGGTTGGGCTCGGATAAACTATCCTTTTTAGTAGATAAAAAAGCTTTTGCTATTACATCTGTTTTAATTGCCATTACAGTAGTTGTATTTTTAACGAGTACAGGAGTTGGAGAGGTTCTCATTAGCCCGTTTAATGTTATGAAGACGTTATTCGGATATGGGGATGAAATGGAAAATTTATTTATCTTTTCGTTTCGTTTACCTAGAATTATCATTGCTTTATTAGTAGGGATTTGCTTAGCTGTTGCAGGTGCTATTTTGCAAGGATTAATTCGAAATCCTTTAGCGTCGCCTGATATTATTGGTATTACAGGTGGTGGATCTGTAGGGGTTGTTTTATTTCTTATGTTGTTTAGCGATCGCAGTAATTCGCTAATAGTAAGTATTAAATGGATGCCAGTAGCAGCATTCCTCGGTGCTACGCTTGTCGCAATTCTCGTTTATCTACTATCCTGGAAAAATGGGTCTTCATCAATCAGACTTGTTTTAATTGGAATTGGCTTGTCTATGCTTGCCCAATCATTGACGACATTATTTATGGTGAAAGGTCCGATTTATCAAGCAGCTCAAGCAAATGTCTGGATTACAGGAACGGTTTACGGGTCTACTTGGGAGCAGGTGCGGATATTATTACCTGTTGTTATGATCCTAATGATGGTTACCATCATTTCAATTAGAAATGTCAATATCCAAGAACTAGGTGATGAGCTTGCAACTGGAGTCGGAAGTGCCGTACAACGAAATCGTTTTTTATTATTACTTTTAAGCACGGCTCTAACTGGGAGTGCAGTTGCCTTTGCAGGAGTTATTGGTTTTGTAGGATTAATGGCACCACATATAGGAAGAAGGCTTGTAGGTTCATCGTTTGGAGCTCTCCTTCCAGTATCTGCATTGATTGGAGCCATTCTAGTGATGGTGGCGGACCTAATAGGTAGAACTTTATTTTCTCCACTAGAGGTTCCAGCAGGTGTATTTACTGCAGCAATTGGAGCCCCATATTTTATCTATTTGTTATACAAAACAAGAAACAATTAACTTCAAGAGCCATTAACAAAAGCGCAAGCGCCTTGATCAGCCTAGGGCAAATAAGACGATTTAGAATAGAAGGCGTTCTTTGCCTTCAATTCTAAATTGGCTT
>DASQMK010000633.1:0-6136 GCA_035645575.1 Metabacillus sp. | reverse complement strand
GCATATTCAGCTGTATATTCCCCGTATTGTAGGGTGATTGGTAAGTAACCATTTCCACCATTTTTGCGATCTTCAACAGAATAACCAAGTCCTCCATCTGGACTTTTTATTCCAACAAGTGCAAAGTCCGCTTCAGTAGGATCATTTGTCACATTAAAGTATCTTTTAACAATATCAAGATTGAATGGAACTTCATAGTAACCAGGTGTAACTCCTCCACCAAAGCGAGCTTTCACAGGAGGGTACCAGCGTTCAGGTACATAAGCCGTTAACTTTTTGTTATCTTTTGCTTTCAGTGGTAACACACTATCTTTGTTCTTTACCATTACAATTGACTTGAGCTGTGCTTCAAAACCTGCTTCCATGAATTCCGCATTACCTACAGTCTCAGCTGTCTCTTCAACATCAAGATAAGGATTTTCGAATAAACCTACTTGGAAAACATTTTTTAACAATCTAACTGCTGATTCCTCAAAACGATTGCGCATGAATTCTTCTCCATGCTCCTCTACACCCATTTGATAAGCGGCTATAATATCATCAGATTCATCAACACCGCCAAATTGATCCACACCGTTCATAATAACTTTATAGAATCGTTCTGGAACGGTAAGATGTTCTACCCCCCATGAGGTTCCGTAACCGAATTTCTCCATATCGTCGATTTCATAACCAATATCCTCAGTTATTCCCCAGTCTGTCGTAATGACTCCATCATATCCATATTTATTTCTAAGAAGATCATTGATCATATATTTACTATATGAATTACCAACGTTTTCCCCATACTTAGTATCCTGATTCCATGATATTGTGTAGTAAGGCATGATTGCGGAAACTGAACCGGTACCACCTTTTAAGTCAAATGCACCTTTTAAAAATGGAATAAGATGTTCATCAAAGTTGTTCCCTGGATAAACGGCGTATTTCCCGAATGGATAATGCGCGTCACGGCCAGCTTCACCAGATCCGCCGCCAGGCCAGTGTTTGGCCATTGTATTGACACTTGTGTATCCCCATGCATTAGCGATTTCATCTTCTCCGCTAGATGTTTGGAATCCATCGGCATAGGCTCGAGCCATGTCTGCTGAGAGGTTCGGATCTTCACCGAATGTACCTGGGAACCGGTACCAACGGGGATCAGTGGCAATGTCAATTTGTGGTGAAAGTGCTGTTGAAATTCCAAGTGCACGATACTCCTTTGAAGCAATTTCACCAAATTTCTCAATAATCTCAGGATCAAAGGTAGCAGCTAACCCAATGGACTCTGGCCACATCGATATATCTCCACCAGCTCCAGCATTATACTCTGCACTAGAATCTGATCCATGGCGAGGATCCGAACTATTATTTAATGGAATACCTAAACCCAATCCCTCAGCCAAGGCTTGAGCATTATTGTTCCACTGTGCAGCCGTCTCTGGACTTGCAACACTTGTAAATAATACGTGACGAAGATTATCATTAACAATATAACTCCTCTGGGCTTCAGTTAATTCAGCGGAATCAATCCTTTGATGCGAACTGTACAGCATTAAACCAGAAATTTCTTCTACTGACATTTTAGATGCCAAATCTTCAGCACGTTCTTCAACAGATAGCCGCCAATCTTCATACTTATCTAACTTTTTATTTTTGTTTAAGTCCTTAAATGCGTATCCTCCCTGAATAATATATTCAACACCTGAGTTTACTGAATAACCTAAAGTTGGACCATCTCTATTTGTAACATAGTTTATTTCACCTGATTCAACAACAGACCATTTCCGTCCGTTATCTTTTGATAGTCCGGCACCTTTACCATTATTATTAGGATTCGCACTGCTTCCAAACACCGGACTTTGCATTCCCAGTACAAAGGCTACAATGGACGCAACACCTATTACTCTTTTAAAACCTTTATTCATGGTTGACCCTCCTTTTATCATTTTAAAAATCCAGTAAAAATCATGTTGATGTGTCTGTTAAATTTCAGGTAATGTTTTTATCACCCTAATTTACAGTAGGATAGTTTGTGCTTCCTTAAGAGATTAATTCGTGTAAGCGCTTACTGTTTTATTGTAAAGTATAATTAGCTGTATCATATAAAGAATTAGTAGCACTTTTTTAAGAATATCTGGATTTTTTCAATATACAAAATTAGACAAAAAATGATCATCTCCGCAAATTGATTATGTTGAGGGAAAAATAAAGATAAAATAGCATATTAAGAAACAAGCGATTGTTCAAGAAAAATAATCGCTTGTTTCTTATTGTACTAACTCGGCAGTCTAGTTTAATAATGAAATATTTGAATCGAAAAGGGAATTTAAACGTATAGATATTATCTTTATTTGGAGGGATATTATGAATAATTCTTATAAGATAGCTATTATCAGTGGTACTGGGAAGGTGGGACGTCATATTGCTTCTAAAGCGTTAGAGAATGATTATCAAGTTCGTATGCTTGTTAGGAATCCAAAAAAGTTAATTTTCAATGACGAAAGGGTTGAGAAAGTAGATGGGGATGTACAAAATTTGGAGGACATTGAAAGTATGTACAAAAAGCACCGTTTATCTCAAATTAATATTAATTGTCCTATTCAACTATTGGGTAGTTTACTAGATACGGTGATGCCCTCATTATCTAATAAATGGCGTGAGTACTACTAAAAATGAATAATATTTAAAGGAGAGGTTTATTGTGATAGAAGTAAGTGCATTTCCAATACTTAGAACTGATAGATTGATTTTAAGACAAGTAACAAAAGATGATGCGAGCAGTCTTTTAAAGTATTTGTCTGATACAGACGTAATGAAGTATGTTGGATTAGAACCATTTAAGTCCATCGATGACGTATTGGATGAGATTTCGTGGTACCAATCAATATTCGAAAAGAGAACAGGAATAAGATGGGGGATTACGTTGAAGGACCAAGACGTGGTAATTGGTAGTTGTGGTTTTCTTAACTTAGTTTCACAGCATTATCGATCTGAAATTGGAATTGAGTTAAGTAGAGAACATTGGGGAAAAGGAATAGCAAGTGAGGCTTTTGAAGCAGTTATTAGATATGGATTTGAGCAGTTTAATTTGCAACGGATAGAAGCGTTGATAGAACCTCCTAATATACCATCACAAAAATTAGCAGAAAGACAGGGGTTTATTAGAGAAGGACTTTTAAGAAGTTATGAGTTTACTTGTGGGAAATTTGATGATTTATATATGTATTCATTATTAAAGCGAGACTTCAATATAAAACAATAATGTTAGTTTGCGAATTATTAAATTTAAACTTAAGAGTGCTTTGTTTCAATAATGAGTAAGGCATATTCTTATTCGACTAAAGGGTTAGTTGAGGAGAAGATACTTTATTAATGCACTTCTTTATAACTTTTTATAGTGCAATTTATTTCAGTCGGATAAATTAGAAATATAAGGAAGTGTAGCATATGAAAGAACGTATTATTACAGGAATTGTATTAGCCATTCTATTTATGATTCCGTTTTATATTGGTGGTCAATGGTTTACAGTCTAACTTTATTACTGGCATTGATAGCCTATTATAATCTTTCAACAATTATTAAAATTCGAGTTTTTGGGAACAAGTGGTTTGTGAGATTGTTGGGGGTATTTCTTTTATTTTTTCCTTTATTCACACACGGTTTTGAACAAATACAAATTTAAGGTGCTACTTGCTCTAGTACTATTTGTTATTACTTCAACAGTTTTTAATGTAGGATTTTCCATAGATAAGGCACGACCCAAGTCATAAGTAGCTTAAATTTTTGATGTAACATTTTTTTAAAAGAATAGACAGTAATGGAATCTTTTATTTTCAGATGAGGGAGAGGTTTGTATGGAAAAAAATTATACTGAAATGAATTCTAAAACTATTGATCAGTGGGTTGAGGAAGGATGGGAATGGGGGCAACCAATTAGTCACGAAATTTTTGAAAAAGCTAAGAAAAATGAGTGGTTTGTACTGTTAACACCTACCAAACCAGTGCCAAAGGAATGGTTTGGCGAATTGAGAAATGCCGAAATACTTGGCCTAGCTTCTGGTGGTGGTCAGCAAATGCCTATATTTTCTGCATTAGGTGCAAAGTGTACGGTATTAGATTATTCAGAAAAGCAATTAAAAAGTGAAAAAGAGGTAGCAAAAAGAGAAAATTATGAGATAAAAACAGTCAGAGCAGATATGACAAAACCATTGCCTTTTGAGAATGAGTCATTCGACTTGATTTTTCATCCTGTTTCCAATTGTTATGTTGAGGATGTTCTTCCTATTTGGAAAGAATGTTACAGGGTGTTGAAAAAAGGTGGAATCCTATTGGCAGGACTAGATAATGGTTTTAACTATATATTTAATGATGAAGAAACAACGGTAACCTATAAACTGCCATTTAACCCTTTGAAGGATAAGCAACTTTATGAGGATTCAATAAAAAATGACTGGGGAATCCAATTTTCACACACCATTGAAGAACAAATTGGGGGACAATTACAGGCAGGTTTCGTACTTACAGATATATATCAAGATACAAACGGTACAGGTAAACTTCATGAATTCAATATCCCAACTTTTTATGCTACAAGAGCAATCAAGAAGTGAGAATTATGAACATAACCTACGTCATTTTTATTTCTTTGTTTTCTTTTCACTAAAATACATTTTATATATATTTGTTTTACTTTGTATCTTAACTGGTACTATAAATTCTAGAATGTTTGAATTCCTACTATAACGAAAGCTTCCTATGTTTGTTGTGCTAACGGGGAGTTTAGTTAAAGGAATTTTTATAATAAAACAGAATATATAATTAATAGGTTTCCTGAATTTGGTTTTTTAGAAATGCAGTTATCTTAAGAAGAATAATTGGAAGATGGAGGAACATTAATAATGACACACCCTGCATTAAAAATGTACAACTACCACGTTTGGGCAAATGAAGTTATAATTGACCGTTTGAAAGAACTTCCAGAGGATCTTTATCGTAGAAAAATGCAGAGTGGGTTTTCTTCAGTATCACATGTGTTGACCCACATTTATCTTACGGATTATATTTGGTTTGAGGTTATCTCGGGTAAAAGTATGAAACAAGCAAATGTGAGCACTAACCAATTGAGAGAACAAGTGGAAATGAAAAGTATTGAAGAAATGAAAGAAATATTTCAAGACTTATCCGAACAATATAAAGCACTTTTAAACACTCAAGAAGATATTGAAAAGTTGATTTTAGTGGATAACCCATATGCTGGGTCACTTGAAACTTCTATTTCTGAAACATTACTACACGTTGTTACTCACGGTTCATATCACCGTGGTAATATAGCCACTATGTTAAGACATATGGGTCACACCTCAGTTATGCAAGATTTTGGTCTTTACCTCTATCAAAGTAGAATAAAGTAACTCAGCACTAATTCCCATTTAAATGAATTTGTTCTTTAATAAACGGGTACATAAAGTGCAAAAAAGCAGCGGAAAGTCCGTTGCTTCTTTCCTTATTCTAGATTTCCACTTAGGCATAGGAGAAGTGCTTATTTTCAGATATAGTAAAGCCCAGATTTTTCAAAAAAGAAGACCTTCTTATAAAATGGAGGTCTTCATTCGTTCATTTAATATAAATATTTTCATAACGGTGATACTTAACTTAGCAGAACTGGAAAACGTTTGTGGTAAATAATATTTTTAAACAGTTTGATCTACGTCATCCAGTAGATTAGCAAGAATCATACTATTCTCCTGGTCTGCATCAAATTGAACGGTATCGTCAAAATGAAACAGCTTAAAGGAATTAGGAAAAGTTTCTTGCATGTATTTGACGAATCCTTCTATATCATTACCTAATTCATCATTACGGCGAAACTCCATCATAATTGAACGGAACTTATGTAGTGGTAGATCACATTGAATATTATAAGATTGACTTATACCAAAATGTCCTTCATCAGTACTATAAAGATTGTATATATAAGACAAACGATATCTCTCCTTTCTTTTTCTATTATCTTTCCTAATTTGGATAATTTTATTTAAAGGGTAAAACAAAACTAATGATAAAAAAGCAAGTAGGTGTGTCATCACGAATTATTTTTTGTTGCAAATGCAACAAAGTTAGGTGAAATTAAATTATATCCGTTTTATTGCATGA
>DASQMK010000632.1:0-3072 GCA_035645575.1 Metabacillus sp. | reverse complement strand
AGATTTGAGTAATTCGTCTCTGAATTTTAGCTCTAATCTTTCATGGACAAGGACAGATTCGGCATAAATAAAATTCTTTCGACTGATTTTGCCTTGGAGTAATACTTTTCTTTCAATTACCTCACTTCCAGCCTTTAAGTCTAGTGGTGAAATGTCTTGTTTCGTTGCAATGATTTTCTCGAATAACTTAACTACCTGAATGGGTTCAAATAAGTAAGCTTCTAATATTTCTGTCAATGTTCCATCAGTGGTTAATAAAATTCTTTGAAAAGCACTCAGACGAGATGGTTCTATATGGCTTGTTGCCATGTTTTCCTCTATATCTGACCTCATTAAGTCGTATATTTCTTTTTCAGTGATTGCCTGCGTTTGCATCGTTAGCATCCCTTAATGTTCGTAAATATTTCTCGAATCTTCTTTTTTATTTTGTTTTTGACTAGGGGGATTTAGGAAAAAGATGAAAAATCCGATAATAGAAAGAACGGAGGGAATTAAGTTTCTTAGGCATCGTCTAAAACTTGGAGTAACCAAGTACATCTAAAATTTCTGCAAAATTGGAATTTAGAATCTCGATGGTTTTTGATTTTAATTTTCGTTGGTGTTCTCCTGGAATAACTTGTCTTTTGTGAGCATATATATTCTCATCTTTAACAGTAAAATCAGCTTCTTCTTTAATTTTGCTTGTTAATTGTGGGCTAACCTTGAGTAGTAAAAATTCAATTACAGTATCTAGCCAAGTATCAAAATCCATCACCATCTTCTCATAGGTCATAAATAGTACGTTGGGTTTACTCAATAATTTTTGACAATATTGTCGATATATTTTTAAATACTTAGGTATATTTTCTATCACGTATTCATCTATGCTCATTCTCAAAGCTCTTTCTCTTAATTCCAACAATTCTTCTTGATTTAAGAGAGGTATAGCATGGCTATAAGCATGAGAAAAATAAAGAGAAGTTAGGATATCTCTTGGATCTCTTAACATTAATATAATTCTAAAGCGATCTAGATTAGGTATTTGCCATTCATCAAATTCCCTGAAGCTTCCATAAAAATATCCGCCTGTCTTGAATATTTTTGGGTCGAAGGCTGTTTGAACTTGCAACTTTTCTTTTAATTCCCCAGTTTCCCAAGCATAGCCATTCAAATCAATAGGAGTCATCCCAACATTTTTGGTTAATTTTATCAAGATATCTGTCACATACACAGAGGCACATTTAAAAGTTGTATAGAAGAGAATGCTTGAATGGTTATTCTCTGATTTATGTTGGTAATTCAAAAGTTGTATCTCATTGGAATACTTAGCCATTTTTGCTTCTTTGATGAGCTTGAAAAAGCGGTTATATTTTTCAGGATTTAGTTCTTTCATTTTTTCCTTTAAAAATCAACTAAAATTGTTGTCATTTGCAAACCAGCGATCACCTTTACAACTTCATCTACTCCTCCACTACGCTCAATTTCTGCTTGTAAAACAGCCGCAGCCTTGCTATACTTGTCTTCCGTCGCTACTTGCTCAGTAACTCTAGCAAATTTTTTCGCATCCCAGCACTTCGGACAAGGTATTTCACCAGCCCCAAGTGACTGAAGTCTAAGTGCTGTTTCATATTGTTCTCCTTGTTGAGGTAAGCAGATTAGGGGCTTGCCAACAGAAAGCGACTCTATTACTATCTTACCTGAAGCTATTGTAACTACAGCATCTATCAATTTTAAGACTTTGTAAAAATCATTGAAAAAAGGTCTCCATATTACGTTTTTACGCTGACTAAGCGACGCAATGTCAATTCCATTTTTTCCCCCCAAGCTAACAATTACAGTGCCAGAAAAGTTTTTTAGTGCCTCCAGACACTTTTCGGTTGGTTCTACATGAATAGTACCGAGAGAAATAAAAATTCTAGGCTTTGGACTAGATGCAATACAGGCAATCGTATCAGTTTCTTCTACTTCCTCAGACTCAGAACGAGATAAGAAAAGTGGACCAACAAATTTGACATAGGGAGGATCGGGGGAAATTTTATTACTTAAAGATGAAATCGTCGAAAGTAACACAAGTTGATTTGAGTGGAGGACACTAGTGCCAGAAATATCATTAAGTCCATAGGGTCGTCTAATTGTCTCGTTATATAGCTGATCGATTTCCTGGTTAAACTTACGGTTCAGCTCCCAGAAAAGCTGCATAAGTCGATTTGGAGCATTCTGACTTATTTTTGCTCCATAAGGAGGATCTACTCCCTCAATCCTAAAAGGTGAACCAACAGTTCCAAAGGACACCATTGGTATGCCTATAATTTCTGCTACCGTCATGCCTGCATAGTCTCGAAAATGAGACAAAATTAAATCAGGTTTCCAAGCTTTAATATTCTTGAGCAATTCTGGCAAGATAAGTTCGGCGTGCTTGAAGAAATACCCTTGAAATATTTCGCAGGGATAATTGGCGGTAGCCGGATCTATTAAAGTAGATTTGATATCTATCCGTTCATCCAGAATGGCTTGGTAAGATAGGTGCTTCTGTTGTAATATTTTGATTGAATTTTGACAATAAAATCCCAAGAAGTAACAAACTTCATGTCTTTCGTTTAAACGCTGAGCTGCGTCAATGAATTCAGCTACATAGGTAAATTGAGAGAGAGAGCAAATAGCAATTTTCACGTTAACTTTTTCCTCAGATAATGTCGCTATTATCAACTCATTTGCTTAAGAGAGTCAACCAATGTCTGTCCTACATAGTCGCCATACAAAATTCCTTTTGCTGTCAACTCAACCTTATTTTCACATAAAAAAATAAACCCCTCTACCTCAAGTTGTTTCAAGAGCGAAGAACATAATGACTCTAACTTGAAGCCATGCCGCTTTTGAAAATCCCTCAAATTTAGACGCAGCAGCTTCATTCCTAATAACACCTCTCGCCTCATTTTCTCTAGGCTATTCAGATGATGTCCCCGTGCCAGAGGGATTTCTCCTGCATCCACAGTGGCTGTGTACTTTTCTAGGTCGATGGTATTTTGCAATAGCACATCCCCCAGAACTCCATAAGCTGAAGCACCAAATCCGTAAAGATCGGTTGTTTCAAAA
>DASQMK010000631.1:0-4937 GCA_035645575.1 Metabacillus sp. | reverse complement strand
TATTCCATCATCTATGCCAATTGATGCACCAAATATTGATGATATGACTGGTGATATGGAAATCTTAACAGATGCTATAAATGACATTAACAATGGTGTTGGAGAATTAAAAGATGGAGTAACGGAGCTAAATAATGGAGTGAATGAGCTGCGCAACGGTTCACAGCAGTATAAAGACGGAATGTCAGCAATAAATGGTTCTTCTTCAGAACTGATTAGTGCTTCAAAAAGCATTCAACAAGCACTGGAAACGTTGAATACATCTCTTAGCAGCAGCTCCGAGGAAATGGGTTTAGGTGAGTTAAAAAAACTAGAAGATGGACTCGGCCAAATTTCAGGTGGACTAAGAGAAACAGCTAAAGGTTTAACTACTCTTAATGAAAACTACGCCAAGGCATACAATGAGTTAAATAAAGCAATGGAAGCTATTCCTGAATACGAGATTACGGAAGAAGAAACTAGACAGTTATATAGTAGTGGGGCAGATCAAGAAGTACTAAATCATTTACTTGAAACATATACTGCCGCACGTACGGCAAAGGGAACCTATTTAGCTGTAAAAGAAGCATTTGATGCAGTAAGTACGACATTAGAGCAAGTTAACGGTGCTCTAACAGAGATGGCGAACAATCTTGATACGATGTCAAACGGTATTTCATCTTCACTTGATCAGATGGATGTTTCTAATTCATTTGCACAATTACAGGAAGGAATAAATAAATTGTCCTCTAACTATAGTGACTTCCATTCAGGTTTAGTAGACTACTCAGGCGGTGTCAGTCAGTTATCTAGCTCATATGCTAAGATGCACACTGGGATCGAAGAGCTTTCTAATGGAACAGGTGAACTAAAAAATGGGGTAGGCAAGCTTCATGACGGAACAGATGAACTCTATAAATCTACTCGTGATTTACCAGATCAAATGAAACAAGAAGTCAATCAGATGATCGCGGACTATGATAAATCTGATTTCGATGCAGTATCCTACGTATCACCCAAAAATGAACTTGTAAACTCCGTTCAATTTGTCATGAAAACAGAAAGCATTAAAAAAGAAGAACAAGAAGAAGCAGACAAAACTGTAAAAGAAGAAAAAGGATTCTGGGCTCGTTTGAAGGATCTGTTTTCTTAATTGATGGGACAGAGGGACAGGTACTCTGTCCCACATTTTTTGATTTGGGACAATGAACCTGTCCCCAAGGACCACCCAAGGACCATCTTTTTAATTTTCCTATTGACCCTTTTCCTAATGACCCATAGAATAGAAATAATTAAAATTTTCTCAATTTTTAATAATAATTCAGAAAAATATAAGCTCTTTTCTAAAAGATTTTTGATGTTTAACAATGTTCTATGTACAAAATTGATTAGGTTGATTGAAGCTTACCGCACGCCCCACGGAAAGCGAGCATCCTGGAGCTACAATCAACCATGCACAATACTTATTACTTTAGCTACTAAATTTGCAAAAACACCCAAAATATTAGACGGATCAGACTTCTATCAGTCATACTCCCGCAAACAAAGACAATAAAATAATTAGTCGATCTCATTTAAAAAATAGTTTTCTCTTATAATATAAGTATTTCATCTCAGTCTTCTCGTTGTATAATAGAGATAGAGAGTTGTGAAAGGGGATACATACAATTGCATACAAAACACTTAGATTTATTAGCACAAAAATATGATTGTGAAGAAAAAGTTGTGACTGAAATAATTAATCTTGAAGCGATCCTCAATCTGCCAAAGGGGACTGAGCATTTTGTTAGTGATTTACACGGTGAGTATCAAGCCTTTCAACATGTATTAAGAAATGGTTCAGGAAAAGTTAAAGAAAAAATAGAAGACATTTATAAGAAGGTACTAACGGAAAAAGAAATTAAAGAATTTGCCACATTAGTTTATTATCCTGAAGATAAAATCAAATTAATGAAAGATCATTTTAGCAATGACCAAGAATTACATCAATGGTACACGGTCATTATTGAGCGAATGATTAAGTTGATTTCTTATGCCTCCTCAAAATATACACGTTCGAAATTACGCAAAGCACTGCCTAGTCAGTTTGTTTATATTATTGAGGAGCTCCTATATAAAACAGACGAATTCACGAATTTTAAGGAGCCTTATTATACAAAGATTGTTCAGCAAATTATTTCACTTGGACAAGCTGATAAGCTTATAATCGGACTTGCCTATACAACACAGCGATTAGTTGTTGATCATCTTCATGTCGTCGGGGATATTTATGACCGTGGACCTGAGCCTGATAAAATCATGGAAGCCCTTATTAATTATCATTCTGTTGATATTCAGTGGGGAAATCATGATGTTCTATGGATCGGTGCCTTTGCAGGTTCTAAAGTTTGTTTAGCTAATATCATTCGAATATGTGCGAGATATAACAATTTGGACATTATCGAGGATGTCTATGGTATCAATCTTAGACCGCTGCTAAATCTAGCGGAGAAATACTATGGGGACAACCCAGCCTTTAGACCGAAAATCCAATCAGATGATAAAGTAACTGAGCAAGAACAATTACAAATTACAAAAATTCATCAAGCGATCGCGATGATTCAGTTTAAGCTTGAAAGTCCTATTATCAAAAGACGTCCTAACTTTAATATGTCAGAAAGACTTTTACTTGAGAGAATAGATTATGAGAAGAACGAAATAACGATTCGCGGGAAAACCTATCCTCTAGAAAATCCGTGTTTTGCAACGGTTAATCCCGAGCAGCCTGACCAGCTATTAGAGGAAGAAAAGCAAGTGATTGACAAGCTCTTATTTTCTGTTCAGCATTCCGAAAAGCTTGCTCGACATATGAATTTCTTAATGAAAAAGGGCAGTCTTTATTTGAAATATAATGGAAACTTATTGATACATGGCTGTATTCCCTTAGATGAAGAAGGAAATATGGAAAAAATGGTCATTGAAGGGAAAACCTATGCAGGTCGTGAATTACTAGATGTGTTCGAGCATTATTTGCGCTATTCTTTTGCACATCCAGACCAAACAGATGATCTTGCAACAGATATGGTCTGGTATTTATGGACAGGAGAATACTCTTCCCTCTTTGGGAAAAGAGCCATGACAACATTTGAACGTTATTTTATAAAAGATAAGGCAACACATAAAGAGCAAAAGAATCCATATTACTATTTACGAGAAAATGAAGACATCTGCCGTAAAATTCTTTTAGAATTTGATCTAAACCCAGATCAAGGACATATCATCAACGGTCATACACCTGTAAAGGAAATTGAAGGAGAAGATCCAATCAAAGCTAATGGAAAAATGATTGTCATTGATGGGGGCTTTTCTAAAGCTTATCAATCAACAACAGGAATTGCTGGCTATACTTTGTTATATAATTCCTACGGCATGCAGCTTGTTGCTCATCAACATTTTAATTCCAAAGACGATGTGTTATTAAATGGAACAGATGTTTTATCCGTCAAAAGAATAGTAGATAAAGAGTTAGAACGGAAAAAGGTGTTAGAGACAAATGTTGGCGAGGAATTATTACAGGAAATCTCGATTTTAAATAGTTTGATGGAATACCGATATATGAAGTGAGTGCAAGATGTTTAATAGGAAGGGGATAAGATATGGATCTTATTCCCTTTCTTTTCATGAGTAAATATAAACGTACAATACATAGAATAGATTGATAGAGGAGGAAAAGAAATTGATGGATAAGGCCGCAAGGATTCAGGTGAAAAAAGCGTTAAGAAAAAGTATTGACAATCAAGACATCGCTGGAGCAAACATACTTATTTTAAAAAAAGGTGAAGAAATCTTTTACCATGAGGATGGTTTTGCTGATATAGATACAGGAATTCCAATCAAAAGAGACTCTATTTTTCGCTTATACTCTATGACAAAGCCAGTCACTGCAGCTGCAGCAATGATTTTAGTAGAACGTGGAGAAATGGAGTTACATGAACCGGTCAGTCAATTTTTAGATGGATTTAAACATCAGGTCGTAGAAAAGAATGGACACTTAGTACCTGTTGAACGGGATGTTACACTCTATGATTTACTTGCTATGACATCAGGGTTAGTCTATGGTGGAGAAGATCGGGCAGGAAAGGACACAAATTCCTTATTTGAGGAGATTGATCGTCGGTTATTAGGAGATTCTCCTATAGGAACAGTTGAAGCAATGAACAAGTTAGGTCAATGTACACTCGCGTTTCAGCCAGGTACTTCATGGCAATATGGAACCTCTGCTGACGTATTAGGTGCTGTGATTGAAGTCGTAAGCGGACAGAGGTTTGGAGAGTTCCTGGAAAAAGAATTATTTGATCCACTAAATATGAAAGATACAGGATTCTGGCTTCCTGAAGAAAAAAGATCCCGTCTTTTGAAAGCGTATGCAGAGGCGGAAGGTGGAGGATTAGAGCTTTATACTGGCAATCATTTAGGGATCGTTCATCAAATGGATCGAAATCCTGCCTTTGAATCAGGAGGAGCAGGCTTAGTTTCAACTGTTGACGATTATGCTAAATTTGCTAAAATGCTGATGAATCATGGTACATTAGACGGTATTCAAATTCTACGGCCGAAAACAGTCAACTATTTAACATCTGCAACATTACATCCCAATCAGCAGAAAAGCTTTGAGTTATGGCAATCACAAGGCTATAGCTATGGCAATCTGATGCGCGTCTTAACAAACCCAAGCCAATCTGGGACTTTAGGGAGTATAGGGGAGTACGGTTGGAATGGCTGGCTCGGCTGCTATTTCATTAACTGCCCAAACGATGATCTTACGTTTCTATTTATGATGCAGAAAAAAGATGCTGGGACTACATCTTTAACAAGAAAATTACGGAATATTGTTTTTAGTTCTTGTTGTCAATAAGTGTAAGTGCTAACTTTCCGTTTCCTCCTCAAGTTTAAAATGAAGTAGGATCAAGTCTCTGTGG
>DASQMK010000630.1:0-8998 GCA_035645575.1 Metabacillus sp. | reverse complement strand
TTTTTTGATAAGGTTGTAACTATTTGGAACACCCTACGTCTAAGTATTTTGAAAAAAAATTAAACTTGAGGGAGTGGGAACCATAAAAAACACTAATCACGATGAGTTTACTCGGGATGACAATTGTAGGCGGAATATTTGGTGTCTCAACATATCATGCAGAAGGAAAACCTAATACAGGTGTTGAGCAACCAACGATAAAGAAAAGAAAAAGGAAATCGAAGCAGCAGACACAATTGAAGAAAAGGCGAAAGACAATTATGAAATCGAAGGATCTATTACAGGATGGATTGATAACAAAACGATTGAAGTTGTCACTGATTCAGGAGCTATGTCATTTCGAATGAACGAATTAGAAAGTGCAAATTACGATGACCTTATAGAAAATGATTTGGTAGTGATAACATGCTACAAATGAAGAAGGACAACATATTTTTAAGTCCATTGAAAAAAATGATGTAGTTTTCCCCCCCTAAAATCAGTCTGAAAGGCAGAAATGATCATTTATTTATCCCTGAAACAGATAGAGCCCTAAATTAGAACACACCATCTTTTTGAAATACATCTATGATTATGTTTTTACAAACATTTTGAATTAGCAATTAACCCTACTAAATTAACTGTTAAGGATTTAATTAGATTGGATATAATCGTTGTAAAAAAAGGTGACACTTATTAATTTGGTGAAAAAGGGTGTACTGAAGAACGTGTAATGTTAGTAAGGAACTACCACTTCTTAAATAAAAATAAATGCGGATTCTACATAAATAGGAGAAAAAGGGGTTTTGAGAATTTTATTCAAAATCCCTTTTTTCATATACACTAAATAGTTTTATAATATATTTTTATTCGCCCTCGGCACCAAATAAGAAGGCATTTCCTCATGCAACTTCCAAACAAAGCTCACAGGCTTACTACCAGTGTGTTTCACATAATCAACTAATCCTAGAAAGATAAAGGATGATGTTAAACCATGTTCTTTTTTGTATTCTCTTACAAATAATGCTAGCTTGTGTCCAATTTTCTTATGCGTTCGGTAACTGCTTGCAGTTTCGCTACCTTCTGCTACTTTAGATTGTGTTTGCCAATGGAACAAGGTTTCGTTTATCGCATAGTCGTCATAAAGAGTTGATGGAGAAAAGTCTTTTTCTGATTTATTAAGAGTTGTAAAGAAGACATCTAGATTTTTCTCTTTAAAAAACTTAACTCCTTCTCTAAAGGATGGACTTGCTGTTTCATTAAAGTATCCTAATGCTGCAAGTACTTGTACTGTTGAATATCGGCTATGTACGGTTAAAGGACAAGGAAAATCAAATTCATTTTCAATTTCAATTGTTTCAAGTGATGAATATAAGTACTCTAGTATTTCTCCAATTTCATTTTTAAACTCTTTGATTGAAAGTATTGCCCACAGCCCATCTTCTATTGAAGAATAACCTTGTTTTTGAGGGTAATGCTGATAAAACGTATAATAGAACATCGAAAGCATGAGTCTCTCTTCTTCTGTTTTAGCTGTTCCACCATTTATATAACTTATATAAAATTTAATTAGTTTTGCGGAGTTAAGATAAAATAAATTCGGTAACCGACTTGTAATAAACTTTTCATTCTCAACCTCAAAGTTCTCTTTAGCACCAGCATTCACCATGAAGCGAGAGAAACTACGATCCCTATTCTTCCCGTAAAAGTCATAAAGCGATAAATTGTAATGCTTTAGAAAATTAGGGAGTGTTAGCTTTAATCCCATATCCTCTTCAAAATATTTCATTTTAGATATTAAATTAGCTTTTGTGTTCGCACTTGATTTTATATTCCTTAGAATGTATTCCTTTGCTTGTTTCTCTAATTGTACGAAGCACCCTTTAGGAAGATTAAAGAATCCATTTTCAACATAATGTTCAATTGAATGTTTTGTTTTTCCTAAAAGAGCTCTAAATTTCTCTTCAAAGTTATACTCTTTATGGGCTTGTCCAATGAAATCTAGAACGGTTAAACATTCCTTACCTTCTGCTAGACGAAGTCCTCTACCAAGCTGTTGTAAAAAGACGGTTAAGCTTTCCGTAGGTCTTAAGGATAAAATCGTATTAACATCTGGAATATCTACACCCTCATTATATAAATCTACAACAAATATAAATTTAATTTTACCTTTCGTTAACATATCCTGCGCCTCATTACGTAGCGATTGACTAACGTTACCATGTAAAGCAATAGAAGGAATACCAGTTAGGTTAAAATAATCAGCCATATATTTTGCATGTTCTACAGAGACACAAAAACCAATTCCTTTAACATCATCAATTGATGTGACATACTTATCAATACTTTTTATGATTTGATTGCTCCTCATGTCATTAGAAGTATAAACATTCTCTAACTCTTTAACATCGTACCCTTTCCTACTCCACTTTAACTTGGATAAGTCTACCGTATCACTTACACAAAAATATTGAAAAGGTGATAACAATTTCTGGTTTACAGCCTCTGTTAATCGCATTTCGGCTGCAATCGTATCATCAAAATAATGCAGAATATCTTTTCCATCCATTCGTTCAGGTGTTGCAGTTAGCCCAAGTAAAATTTTCGGCTCGTAATGATTAAGAAGTCTTTGATAGGATTCAGCTGCAGCATGATGAAATTCATCGACAATAATATAATCATAAAAATTACCAGTTGTGAAACACCTTCTTGATTGTATAGCTGAAGACGAGTTTGCGCTGTGCCACTAAACGCCTCTAAAAAAGGTAATAGATGATCGGATTCTGTAGATTTATAGATTTCAATGACCTTTTCCCCATTGCTAACTAGGGTATTTCGAATCTCAGTATGGATTCTCCCTTGGTACATTAGATTTGTCCCAATATAAGCAATTACTAAACTCAACATGACCATACTGACAAAAATAACAACAATTCGAGTGTATAATGACTTAATCTCTGTACACCTCCAGGCGGTATCCAAGGCCACGAATAGTTACGATCTTAAAGTCTCTTTCGAACTCCGCGAAACGTTCTCTAAGTCATTTGATATGGACATCAACCGTCCGTTCATCACCCTCGTAATCAATGCCCCAAATTTGCTCAATAAGATTGTCACGAGTGAACAACTGACCTGTATAGCTACCAAACTTGTATTGTAGTTCGAATTCCTTCATTGGAATCGTAACCCTTCTACCATCCTTATATATTACTTGATATGTTTTACGATCTAATTCTATTTCTCCAAGCTTAATCACATTAGAAGCAGCAATCCGGTATCGTTTAAGAAGCGCTCGTACTCGTAAAACTAGCTCAACTGGGTCAAAGGGCTTTACTAAGTAATCATCTGTACCAAGCTTAAAACCCTTAATTTTATCTTGAGCTTCTCCTTTTGAGGTAATCATCAAGATTGGAATATCACCCAATTCACGAAGTTTCTTACAAAGCTCCCAACCATCTAACTTAGGCATCATTATATCTAAGATGACTAGGTCTAACTTATAATTCTCTGCATATTCCAATGCATCTGCCCCATTTGACTTCTCAATAATCTCGAAGCCCTCATCATCCAAATACAGACGAACAAGCTCCCGAATATGAGCTTCATCATCAACAATCATAATCTTCGGCAATTAACCATTCCCCCTTGCTAGTACAAAATTAAAACTCTCACACTATATGAATTTTCCCATTTATATGAATAGATACATTAGTTTGGAAATTATGTAAGTATTATCCTACTTTTCATCTTCCCATGCAATAAATTTGAACAGGTAGAATTGAAATTTATCCTTCCTGCATACCTGTGCACTGGAATTTTCTCTTAATAATAAGACTATCTAAAGCCGATTATCGGTTTAAGAGGAGTGATTGCTGGTGTTAACACCTATATCCAAGATAAAATTATAGTTATTCATGCTTTGCTGCACAGTATAAGTTAATTAAATAGGAGGTTGTGACTTAACCCCCGACCTCTTACACCACCATACATACCGTTCGGTATATGAAACGTCAGTTAAGGTTAAGCCTTTAATAAATCTAGGCTCTTTAAAATAAAAATAGAGTCGAATGTGTATCCATTCGACTCTATTTTATCTACCAATTTATTCTAACCTTCAAGGCTGAATTATTTAAACTTGTTATTCTCCTATTTTCAAAGCCTCTTCTGCATTTTTAAGGTCTTGTGAAACTTGTTCTTTGAGATCATATGCATGGTACATCTCTTTTTCTATCATGTACTGGGCAATTTTATCATGCAAGTCAATTGCTGTTTCGAGTTCTTTTTTTAATACTTTTTTCACTTCTGGTGTTGCTGTCTCTGTAATAGCCACCGCCAATGATCTTACACCGCTTTTCGAAGACAGCAGAAGGTCAGTTGCAATTGTCTGATCATTAATAATTGTCTTCAGATTATTTAACTTTTCTGTTTTTGTCGTCATATTATAGATCCTCCTTTTATGCTTTCCCCAAAATTTTAGATAGTTCTTTGACCGAATTAGTGGATTCTTCAACATCCTCTTTTAAGATCTTCTTTAAATCTTTATCTTCTACAAGTTCTAACATAGCTGTACTTTTCTTTACACAGGCAGTTTTAAATAATAACAGTTCATGTACTTCTAATTTTTCATGCATTGCAAGGTCTTTTGTAGCCATTTTAAAATCCCTCCAATTTTTATTAATCATTCATGTTGGATATATACCCGTACCTCTAGTAAGTAAACATCTTTTTTAAAATGACAAATCAAGCCAAAGAGTTTCTCATTTGTACGTCCCTGATGCTTTTCCAGCGAACTTTCCTAAATCTCTTAAAAATCCCATATATGTTCCTCCTATTTATATATTTACTAACTAAAAAAGGACCCACCTAAATAGGTGGATCAAAAGTTATGTATTGACATCCTTTTTTTAGACGACTCGGTAACCATAGCAATTAAAGTTTCTAGCGTTAACTCTTGCCACAAGCTTTTTAATTTTAATACTTGATCAGCGTCATATACCATGACAACTACTTTCGCAAGCTTTAATAATTCTTCTAACTGGTTCTGATCATGGAAATTATTATATGTATCTGAACGTGTTAAAAGTAGGTGCGCTTCATCAACTAAAATAATATCTGCTTTCCTATCCTTTTTCTTAAGTTGATTAATCAACGGGGTAGGCTTCACGAAATTTTTCGCTTTTAAATACTTTAATTGAGACGCGATTCCTTTATAAGTTTTGATCATCTCTTCATGGTTTACTACTAAATAGTTTTCGGTTTGATGAAATGGTGAAGATGCCTCTTTCGTGTATTCCTGTATTGTATTAAATATAGAACTCAACACAACACTTTTTCCGACCCCAGCTTCTCCCCTTACCACAAACAAACTACCATATTCACTTCGGTCGGATTGAACCTGTTTCTCACAAAATTGTATTACCTTCTCTTTTAAATCTAGTTGTTCTAAAGATAGCTCTTTAAAAGGTGACAATTTAAAAATATCCTTATTTTCGATAACATGTTGTGCATGTGTAACAACACCTTTTGTAACAAGTTCCTTCCAAATATCCTTAAAAATCATCTGTTCGAAATATGGTTTATTGTGATAATTATGAGAAAATTCATTCGTTGTTTTACTTTTGTTTTGAAGCTTGTATCGTTCATCACCTAAAAAGTAATTGATTAGCTTTGTTTCTAAATGGAAGGTCGCAGAACGATTAAACTTATCGTGTTTAATTAGATGCATTTGATTCAGTTTTTGACGCTCAGTTGTCTTTAAATGTGCACGCATACGTTTTTTAAAATAAACTGTCTCACCTATATATGCTTCTTTAGCATTATTCAATAAATAAATGACTGGATAATTTACATATGATTCCTTGTTGTTTAGTTGATTTATGCTATCTTCTTGAAAAGGCCACGTAACAATCTCTACCTCTGACATAGATACCACCTTGATATATTTTTAAAATAATATTACTAATCGCAATGAAATGATTGCCAAAAGTGGCAAGGTATTGTTAATTATATCACTTCTAGGCTAATAACACTCTTTTTGACTGCCACCAATACACCTTTTATAACAAATAGAAACTATTAGTTGACCATTCAAAAATTTTAGTTCTATTTAATAAGCAGAGGAACGGTTCCTATGTTTTCATTTTAGGTACGAGAGAACCCACCCTCTGTTTCTATTTAATTTCGTAAATAACCTACCACCCTCACAAAATTCAGTTACATGACAAACCGATAAACTTCTTATCATCAAACATTCTGTCAACTTCGACAAATTTTGATGATAACAGTCAATCACCCCCAATCCCTTTGTCAAATTATATCTAAATATTTGGAAACGTTTTCCTTGCACTCCTTCCTCCTAATATGTAAAACTAGTTTTGTAAGTGTAATATTTTGACACTTATTTTTTCTTGTGTCGACCATTACATAATACAAATCATGAGGAGGAATAGCATGAGCCAATTAGTAGTTCAATTAAGAGAAAGAGTAGAAAAGTTTCTGAATGGAAAGAAGAAGCTCTTTATTAATGGAGAGTTTGTGGAAAGTGTTTCTCAAAAAACATTTGAGACATATAATCCAGCTACAGGTGAAGTGCTAGCACATGTATTTGAAGCAGGACCTGAGGACATCGATTTAGCTGTTAAAGCTGCTCGCAAAGCCTTTGATGAAGGTCCATGGTCTAAGATGGGAACTGCTGAGAGAAGCCGCTTAATGTACAAGCTGGCAGATTTAATGGAAGAACATAAAGATGATTTAGCGCAATTAGAAACATTAGATAATGGTAAACCAATTAGAGAAACAACGAATGCAGATATTCCTTTAGCTATAGAACATATGCGTTATTACGCAGGTTGGACGACAAAGATCGTCGGACAAACAATTCCTGTCAATGGTCCATATTTTAACTTTACCCGTCATGAGGCTGTTGGTGTAGTTGGTCAGATTATCCCTTGGAACTTCCCATTATTAATGGCAATGTGGAAGCTGGGAGCTGCTTTAGCAACTGGCTGTACAGTCGTATTAAAGCCTGCCGAACAAACACCTTTATCTGCACTATACTTAGCAGAATTAGCTCAAGAAGCTGGATTCCCAGAAGGAGTTCTTAATATTGTTCCTGGTTTTGGTGAGACGGCAGGTCAACCACTAGTCGATCATCCAAAAGTAGATAAAATTGCCTTCACAGGATCAACTGAAGTTGGAAAGCTCATTATGGAAAAGGCTGCTAAAACGTTAAAACGAGTCACACTTGAGTTAGGCGGAAAATCTCCGAATATCATTCTACCTGATGCTGACCTTACAGAAGCCATTCCTGGTGCATTAAACGGGGTTATGTTTAACCAAGGGCAAGTTTGCTGTGCTGGATCTCGCGTGTTCGTTCAAAAGAAACAATTCGATAATGTCGTGGCTGATATGGTGAGTCACGCAGAAAAAATTAAACAAGGATCAGGGATCCATGCTGATACAGAAATAGGTCCACTTGTTTCAACAGAGCAACAAAACCGGGTATTAGGCTATATTGAAAAAGGAGTAAATGAAGGTGCTGAACTATTAGTAGGTGGATCAAAACCGTATGAAGAAGGTTACTTCGTATCTCCTACTATTTTCGCAAATGTGAATGATGACATGACGATTGCGAAGGAAGAAATCTTTGGGCCGGTCATTTCGGCTATGCCTTATGATGATATAGATGATCTGATTGCCCGTGCAAATAATAGTGAATATGGATTAGCTGCCGGGGTTTGGACAAGAGATGTGGCAAAAGCCCACTATATTGCGGAAAACTTACGTGCAGGTACTGTATGGGTAAACTGCTATAATGTCTTTGATGCTGCATCACCATTTGGCGGTTACAAGCAATCGGGTATCGGCCGTGAAATGGGATCTTATGCATTGAATAACTACACTGAAGTTAAGAGTGTTTGGATTTCTAAGAAGTAAGAAACTGAATGACATAAGAAGATGGCAATGTTCCCCAAACATTGCCATTTTTATATATAAAGAAGCTCGAAATTCCTTTTTATACCTAATCGATCACAATCTAGAGTCAATCCTATTTAGTATGACCAAGAATTTATAAATTAACTGACTAAACCTATTTCTTCCTTTTTCCCTTTTGTTTTAACTAGATATTTGAAGTATTCATTTTTTTAATAGTTCTCTCTCTAATTGAAATTTCTTATTTCCGAATTACCGTATAATCAATTGAGTTTATTTAATATCATACCTTACAAATGACTTTCCAACATAAATATCTTTGGTTATAATAATAGTAGTAATTTGCATAAACTAAAAAAGACTGTTCGGTGCTCGAACACCAAACAGCCATACAATAGCTAGATTCCCATCAAGGGGATCAGCGATTTTGGAAGATAACTCACCTATCGCCGGTCAAAGCTCAAGGGTGGGTTATTTTTTGACTCTAATAGATATGATTGACAACACTAAACTTGCAAATGCAATCATTAGCATTAACGTTTGAAATACTGTCATCATAGCATCACCCCCTTGCAATCCGGGGTAACGCTGACCACCCTTGAGTTTACCTTGCTATTGCAAGTATATTATATCACACAAAAGAACACTTGTTCTATATCGATGATCTTAAATAAATTTTAAAAACAACAGATAAAGATATAAGATTTTTCACTAAAAATATGTTTTTACTTGATTGTCTATATTAGAAGTCTGATAAATCAGGACAAGGTTAAAAGAATCCCTTTCTTTTTGCAGGTAACTTTCTTTCTGGATAATTTTACGTTTTTCCATACAAACATTCTTAAGATTTCCTTTAGAATTTAACTAAAAATTTCCCATATGCTTTATGCGAATGCACTCAAAAATTAAAAACCATTTTCCACTAACCACTTCATAATAATTTCTTCTCTTCTCTTTACATCACCAAGCTGTGGATCGTATTTACGCATTTTCTTTTGTGCAACAATAGTTCCATCTACCATAAACAATATTCTTTCCGTTTTGGCTGCCACCTTAGCATCATGCGTAACGAGCATGATGGTTGTTC
>DASQMK010000629.1:0-18991 GCA_035645575.1 Metabacillus sp. | reverse complement strand
ATTTTGTATTTGGCTCGAACACATACGCAACCCTTGCCAGTCCTTTTTCAAGCAATAGTTTATTAATCATCTGATTATGATGGTAGACATATGCGAGCAAACGCCCATATTTGTCTCTTTCTCCTATCCCCAGCTCAATTTGAACCTCTTCTCCATTCACTTTTTCTTTCAAAAAGTCACTAGCTTCAGGTCCGAATGGTTGTACTGGCTTTGAGGGATGAACTGTTTCAGGTGTATCGACTAATAATAGGCGAATTGTTTCCTTCTTTCCATCGATCATGACTTGAAGTGTATCGCCATCCACTACCTTTGTTACTTCTGCATTTAATAGATTAGATGTGTGATCACGACCACAACCTGCTAAAAGGCATAACACGAAAAGAAGAAGAAAGCATTGGCTCCTTTTTTCAATTTTCATCATGATAATTACAATCCTCTAATTCTATTTTATAATCAAAAATTCTTTGGGGAACTTCGTTAATGTTTCATACCCGGCCTGAGTAATGACTACATCATCTTCAATTCTCACTCCGCCTATTGATGGTAAATAGATTCCTGGTTCGATGGTGTAGACCATTCCTTCTATTAAACATTCATCATTTGTAAAACTCATCGATGGATACTCATGAACATTAATACCTAATCCATGGCCAAGACGATGTGGAAAAAACTCACCGTATCCAGCATCCTTTATGATATCTCTAGCTATTGTATCTAAATCACCAATTCTTGTACCTGCCTTACTTGCTTCCAATGCAGCCATTTGTGCCTGAAGAACTGTGTCATAGATTTGCTTTTGCTGGTCCGTTGCTTTTTTATAAACAACGGTTCTTGTAATATCCGAGCAATAACCATCTAAGACAACACCAAGGTCAAACAGGACAAAATCGCCTTCTTTTAAAGTTCTCAGATCCGGATTCCCATGGGGATCACCAGATTTTTCACCGAATAATACCATGGTAGAAAAGGACATCTCACGGACTCCTTTTTTCTTTAATGCATATTCAATTGTTGCTAGTACTTCCATTTCGGTAACACCTGTTTTTAGAGCATCTATACCGACTTGGACTCCAAAGTCTGCCAACTTTGCCGCTTCTCTCATGATTTGTATTTCATGTTCATCTTTTATAACTCGAAGATGATTTAATTTATCCTCGGCAGATATGATTTCTGGATTACCTGTTATCTCTAACAAGATCTCTGCGCGACTATAAGGTGTCACATCTTTTTCAATAGCAAGCCTTCGGACAGAAACTTGACGTTGTTTTAATTCATGATCAATTATTTCCCAAGGATTTTCATGATCACTATATCCTATCACTTCATATGGCCAACCTGCAGATCTTGCTTGGTTTACTTCCATGTTTGGACAAACAAAAAATGGATCTTGCTCCTTAAACAAAAAAATACCCATTAATCGTTCATGTGGGTCTGTATAAAATTGAGTAAAATAGAATACATTTTCCTTTGATTGGACAAAGCAGAGATCAATGTCTTGATCTTTAAGCCATTCCATTACTTTTTCTAGACGCTTTTTCATCATGTCACTACCCTTCAGAAAACTTCCTATTTCATGATAACAATCAGTATTAGAAAGCACAATGCATCAGACCAAAAACGGTTCTAATTGTCAAAAGAATTCGATCAAATCTTTAACAAAGGGGTTCTGGCAAATGACCCAACTGTGTATGTTGGTATATCATCAAAATCTGATGAAAGTCATGCACCTCAAGGGAAAGAAAATTTCTTTGTCTTAACACATGTACCACCTTTAATAGAAGGTGAGAGCTGGGAAGATAAAAAAGATGAATACAGAAATCAAATCCTTAATAAGCTTGAACGAATGGGTGTAAAAGATTTAAGACAGAACATTGAATTTGAATATACCATTACCCCAAACGATCTTTAAAAACTATATGGTGCAAACGGTGGATCTTTATACGGGGTTGTTACTGATCGTAGGAAAAATGGCGGTTTTAAATTTCCAAGTAAAAGCACACAGCTTGAAAATTAATACTTTGTTGATGGGTCTACTCACCCTGGCTGAGGAGTTTCAATGGTCACTCTATCAGGCCAATTGACCGCTGATCTTATATTAGGAAAAGATATAAAATTGAATCACGAAAAAGAAATAAGTTAAATATGGATATAAGGTCATTATTTAAAATCAACCAAAAGTAATATTCGTAATCTATTTTTAATATTTCCTCGATACTACAAAAGTTCTTTTTCTTGTATAATGATCCTATAATGCAATCTTTCTTCCTATTAAGGAGTTGTTCGTTGTGCTTCAATGGGTAAAACGTCATTTGATTTTTGTACTTTGTATTATTGGAATCCTTGCCCCAATTGTAGGTATGCTTTTAATTGATACCTTTTACTATAGTACGATCTTCGGGTGGATCATCGGCTTTTGCTGCTTCGTCACATCATATATCATCGTTTGCAAACAACCGGATGAAGAAGAAGTTTCTGCCCCAACATCAGAAGAGACAATTAAAATGTAAAAACAAAAAAGAGGGATGCCACCGTAAATAGTCGGTGGTATCCCTCTTCTCATTTATATCCCTCTTAATAATCGCAAACCATTTAAAATAACCAGAATTGTACTTCCTTCATGACCTATGACACCTAACGGCAGATCTAACACTTGAAAGAAGTTTGAGGAAATTAACAAAGCGATAACGGACATTGAAAACACAATGTTTTGTTTAACAATTTTATTCATTTTATTAGATAAAGATAATGCGTCCGTTAACTTAGATAGTTCGTTTTTCATTAACACGATGTCAGCTGTTTCCAGAGCTGCATCTGTTCCTTCACCCATTGCAATCCCCACATCTGCTGTTGCTAATGCAGGAGCATCATTTATACCGTCTCCAATCATCGTTACTGTGCCATATTTTTCTTTTAATAATTTTATTTCTGTGACCTTATCTTCTGGTAAGCATTCTCCCTTAAATAGATCGATTTTAAGCTCTTTTGAAATTGCTTCTGCAGTTTCTACACTATCACCCGTTAACATAACCGTCTTAACACCATTTTTTTGTAACTTTTGAATGGCAGCTTTTGCCTCATCTCTTACAACATCCTTTAATGCAATGATTCCAATGATTTGATCTTCACGTTGAACATACACATTTGTCTTTCCATCTTTTGAAAGAGTTGCACTGATGTTGTTTTGAAAAGAATCCGCTATATCTCTTCCCACAAAATCAGCTTTACCTATTTTCCAATTTACTCCATGAATATTTGCGCTCACGCCATACCCTGATTTTTCTTCAACAGAAGTCATTTTCGCCACTTCAGTAGGAAAAACTTGATTGATTTTGGTGACAATTGCCTTCGCAAGTGGATGGTTCGATTGATTTTCGATTGATAGAACAGCTTCATAAAATACTTTCGAATCCACATCATCTAACGTTAAAATATCTGTTACCTCTGGTTCCCCTTTTGTTAATGTACCTGTTTTATCAAAAACAACAACCTTTGTTTTACTTAATCTTTCTAAGTGCATGCCTCCTTTAAATAAAAGGCCTTTTCTAGCACCACTTGAAATGGCAGAAAGAGTAGCTGGCATAATTGAGGCTACAAGTGCACAAGGAGAAGCAACAACCATAAGCACTAATGCACGGTAAATCGTTTCATTCCAGCTCCATCCGAGTAAATAGTGAGGTAATACCATCATAATAGCAACCATGATTAACACAGCCTTAACATAGGTTCCCTCGAATTTTTCAATAAACTGTTGTGAAGGAGATTTTTCTGATTGTGCTGATTGAACCAGATCTAGAATTTTTTGAAACATTGTTTCTGTACTTTTTTTCGTAACTGATACAGTAATGGATCCACTGCCATTTACTGTTCCAGCATAAACTTCATCATTTATTTCTTTTTCAACAGGCATTGACTCTCCTGTTATCGCAGATTGATCAATTGACGTTCTTCCAGATAAGATATAACCGTCTGTTGCAATTCTTTCACCTGGCTTGACTAAAATTGTGTCACCTATTGTTAAGGAAGAAACATGTACCCTACGTTCTTTACCATTTGTAATAAGCAAAGCTTCTTCTGGCTGTAAGCTCATTAAAGCTGAGATTTCACGTTGACTCTTGTTCATTGTATAAGTCTCTAATGCGCCACTTAAAGCAAAAATAAAAATTAAAATGGCACCTTCAGCCCAATACCCAATAATAGCCGAACCGATTGCAGCAAAGATCATGAGCAGTTCCACGTTCAATGTTCGATCTGCAATAGTTTCTTCGATTCCTTCTTTCGCCTTTGCAAATCCTCCTATCACAAAGGCAAAAATAAATAAAGGAATCGCTACTTTTTCATTTCCATGTACATTAAAGTACCAACCAAACCCAATTAGAATTCCCGAAATAATCGCATTGATTAATTCAATATGTTCGATCCATTTCATATAAAACCGATTTTTATTCGAATCAATTTGATGTTCAATTTGTGTCACACTGTTAATTTGCATCCAACTTCACTCCCTAATTGAGAATAAGATTCATCATCATCTTCTCAATATTTTCTCTTTTTTCTTTTTTTATCACTCTAAATGCTTATAAATAATAATATAATAAGATTATAACAAATACGAATTCTTTTTCAAGTAATAATTATTATAATTATTAATTTATAATAATTATCGATAACGATAATTCTTCTCACTATTTTTCTTCCCCATTAGTATAGAGAATTAATCTTTAAGAGGTTCTTTCGAAGAACTTTTTTCCTTTCCGAACGTATAAAAAAGAAACAGCCGCACTAGCTGTTCCTTAAAGTTGATCAATATATTGATGAAGCAGTTCTGCGGTAATTGGACCTAATATCTTTTTCTTAATCTTACCCTTTTTATCGATTATAAACGTTGTTGGGAGACCAATGATTTTATATTGTTTTGCAACCTCACCTTTCACATCCATAGGGACTATAAACGGAATGTTTGACTTATCAATAAAGTGAAGGACTCCTTGCTTACTTTGCTCTGATGCGGTAAGGTTAACGGCGATTAATTCAACGCCATCTCCCTTTTCTTCATAAAATGTTTGTAATTCTGCTAATTCTTCCTGACAATATGTACACCAAGTTGTCCAAAAGTTTAATACAACCATTTTTCCCTTTAGATCTTGCAAATGAATCGTTTGATTTTTATTAGTTTCCAATGTGAAATCACTAGCCTCTTCATTTACATTTAAGGCATTTACCCTCGATATATTGTTCATTTCGATACTAGTTAATAGGAAAATAAAAAGAATGGCCTTGAAAAATCTTGTTTTATTCATTTAAACCACCATCCTGTTATGACATCATTGTTATTACTTTTACCAACAATAAAAAAGGTATGTATACAGACATATATTTGCCTGCATACATACCTTTTAATACGTAAACTTCTTTCTTAGAAAATAAACACTCACACCTAGCTTTTTACAAATCGTCACATAATGCATAAGCATAAGAAGCACTGCTCCCATGTTCATCCCAAGAATGATCCCCTTCATTTGAAGAGTTTCCATTGAGCCAAGTACATACATCATCCCGAAGGAGATAATATGTGACCAGACTGTATGAAAAAGAGCATCCCTTACTAAACCTAAACCAATTAAATAAGCTTGCATTGGGATGATGAAGAAGTGAAACAGAAAGTAAGGCCATAGCAATTTTAAATAAATAGAAGCAGCTGAAGATTCAAAGAACAGATGAGTTAATGGTTCAGCATAAAAATATATTGCTATCATGGCAATCCCACCATATAGCAATGTGATAATCATCGATTGTTGAAGCAATCGAATTAATTTATTGTTTTCATTGTTTGCATATGCTTCAGATACATTTGGAATTAACATAACCATTAAAGAATGTCCGATAAAAGCTGGGAAAAATCCAATTGACATTGCCACACCAGCCAGCATACCATAATGCTCATTTGCCATAACCGTGGAAAAACCAGCCGCAATTAATGCTGCCTTTACTAAAAAGGGTTGAATCGCATGTGTAAAAGAATGAAAAAGCCTTAAACCTGTTGTCGGAAACGAAACAGCAAAAAGAGCTCGACGCACTTTGCTTCCTCTTATATATTTTTTCTTTTCCTTGCTAAGAATTTGAATTTCTATAAAATACATCGCAACTAAATATGTACAAACGATAAGCTCACTGCCAATTAATGTAGCTAACGCTATTAAAAGAGCTACTTCGATGTTGAACTGAAAAGATTGATAAACCCAATAAAGTATGGCGAGTTGAACAAGCTTTTTAAGGAAATTAGAAATAGCTATTTTCCCCATATGCTGAACACCCATAAAATAACCTCTTGCGATGGAAGAAATCGATACAACTGGGATAAGTAGGATAATAAGCCATTTCACATATGGATGATATCCGTGAAAAACAGGAAGATACGGCAATACGATTGCAGCAATGACAAAAAACAAACAAGTGAAGATGATCGTTAAAATTAACGTGTGCTTTAGCATATAAAAATGTGTTTCACGTTGTTTCTCCGCAATAAATTTTGAAATCGAAACAGGAAGCTCGAGGCTTGCAATGATCACCACAAAAAAGATGACTGGTAGAATGGACATGTACATGCCCATTCCTTCTTCTCCGAGCTCCCTAGCTAAAATCATATTAATAAAAAACTCTAAGCACTCTCCAAAAAAGGCGGCGATTACAAGCAACAATGTTCCTTTAACAAAAGTATTCATGATGTCTTTGTCCCCTTATCTTTTACAATTCCATTTGTAAAGGATATGAGACAAGGTACTTAAATAAAACAAGCTTTCCTTATTTTTTATATATTTTTACATTTCGTCAAAATTCTCTTTACTAATTAAATTAGTCTACAACACCAGATTCCGAAATGGTAACATCAGCATTTACATCGACCTGCAGCTCTGGAATTCTCTCCCTCCATTCCTCAATTTTGAAGGTTCGGATCTGTGCGCGAAGATCATCCCCTATTCCAATTGGATCTATTTTTAGCTCTTTAAATTTCTCGATTAGAGACAACGTTTCTTTTTCCATTTGTTTCTCAAATGCTTTGACAATTTGTTCCTTTACTTTTGGGGTAATCTTTTCGCCTGTGTATTCATTTATATAACCTTTTAATTTTATGTCAATTTCCACCTTTATTGGTTGTTCAGAAATCACCTTTAGTTTTCTTGATGATGACAAACTTTTCACAACCGCTGAGTTTTCTGAATCTGGGATTTCTACGGTGTGTGACCCTTTTGAATATTGGTCTGTGAGTACTTTAAAAAACAGTAGTTTATCATTCGGAAGTTCTGCTACCACTTTTTCATGATCCATTAATACAATCCCATTAATTTCCACATTTCCACTTTGTTCATTTTTCTCTAAAATAGGCAGAAAAGGGTCTTGACCTTGAGAGTAATGTTGATATAAAAACAAATGTAAATTTGTTCTAGGTAAATCCCGACTTTTGATATTATGTAAAATTAAGTTTGTCAAATAATTAGCAGCCCCAACAGTGGCAAAATCACCTTCTAAAATCTCCATTGATTCATCCCTTGTTACAGCTAACAATAATCTTTCTCCAATTGATGCATCACGCTCTAAAGTATCGACGATATCTGATATCCCTTGCTTAGCTAACTTCTCTCCGAACAATGCAACCTGTAATTTTCCAATAACTAGAGGATCTTGAGATTTTTTCTGCATTTCCGACATCACATCTCGACTAAGCTTTGACTCAGCCGAAATAAGATAATCTCTGACAGGTTGATCCTTCATATATGTATTCACATCTGCCGTCCCGCGAATGTTTCCATCTTCTGTTAAATCATATGCTATTGCAACAATTAAATTTATATCATCAATAACCTCTTTTTCTACACAACCAGATAGGAGAAAGATTACAGCGATTATTAAAAAAAGTATATTTCTCATCTTTTTCTCCCCTTAACTTTTCTAAAAATAGTATTAAAAATAAAGAGACACGGGATATAGACGAACATAATATAAAACCCGGTTTGTCCAACTAGATCATTTAACATATTAATATGCTCTCTTGTTTGTGTTAAGGAGACGATCATAAAAGAGCATAGCAATATGATCAAGAGGATGATTTTTTGATTCACTTTAAAAGTATCCTTTAAGCACCTACTAGCACACCAAAACGATAAACAAACATTAGGCAGAATAATTAAGCACCAATTGGCAATTCCTATATATTCAAAGCGTTCAACAAATGGCATTTCAATGATCTTCCATATTGTCAAAGTAGCCCATACATTTTTCTGTAGCTGCTCTTCACTAAAATAAGCAAGAGAAACCATCATGATTAACGTATAGATTACGGTACTAAATGCAACACCCATATGTGCCCACTTTTTAGATTTATCTGGATTTTTTATAAATGGATAAAAAACTAGAAACGCTTCAAATCCAATGATTGTTAATGACATACTTTTTGTAGATTGGGCCATTTCTGTAAATGAATGATTCAAAGGTGGAGCAAGATTATTCAACTCTGAAAACTCAAGTGGAAACAAAAAGGTAAACAATACATAGATTGGGAGGATTACCCCAAAGAAGCAAATACCTGTGACGACTCGAAACCCTCCTGATATGATATAAAAGACAAGTAAAAGAAAAACGGATGAAAAAACCCATACATTCAAGTCTGGAAACATCCATACTTGGACAATTTCAATATACGTTCTTAGAACCGTTATAGCTAGTAAACAAAAATAGAGGGCTAAACAAGCACTCAATCCCCCTCCAATCCATTTACCAAAAAGCTTTGTATGGACTGTTGTTACGTTACCACCAGAGTTTTTTAAGATCTTATATAACATCCATAATGAAATGTGAACCAAGATCCCAGCAAAAATAACTGAAATCCAAGCATCTCGTCCAACTTTTTCAGATACAATTCTTTGAAAGCCTAATACACCAACTCCAAATTGAAGGGAGTGAATTAAATAAAACACTAAAAAATGAGATACTTGAAATCGTTCAGCTATTTTGATCATGGTACCACCTCACTTACTCATCAATGTCTTTATTTTTCCTTGCTTTTTTAGATGAAAACCGAATTGGATCCTTTGGTCGCAATTGTTGCGGTCTTTTTGACATTAATGAAAATGGTAATCGAATTAATGCATCCTTCATGTCAACTGTTCTTGGAGGATAGATCGGTTCTAAAAACGGTCTTCCTAGTGAAGTTAACCTCAATAAATGGGTTGTTAAAAAACAAAAGCATAGTACAATACCTAATAAACCAAACCACTCAGCAAACAATAAAAACGGAAATCTAAGCATTCGAATCGTGTTACCCATTGCATAAATTGGTGTAGTAAATGAGGCAAGTGCTGCTAATGCAACAATAATAAGCAAAATATTACTTGTTAATCCTGCTTCTACAGAAGCGGTCCCAATAACAATCCCTCCAACGATACCGATCGTCTGACCAACCTTTGTAGGAAGACGGGCCCCTGCTTCACGTAATAATTCAATCGTTAATTCTAAAAATAGTGCCTCTAATAATGGAGGTAATGGAACCTCTCTGCGGGATGAAACAAGTGTATTTAATAAGTCATTAGGTATTAACTCATAGTGATAAGTTAAAGTTGCAACATAGATAGGTGTAATCAAAATAGAAAATGCAACGGCGAATAATCGAACTAGTCGTATAAATGAGGCATTCACCCAATTATAAAAATAATCATCAAAAGCTGAAAAGAATTCTACCAATGTTGTAGGTCCAATTAAAACATGTGGAGATCCATCTACCATGACACCTACTTTCCCTTCTGCAAGTATAGATGCCACCCGATCAGGTCTCTCCGTATCTAGGAGCTGAGGAAATGGAGAATTATGATTATCAGATATCATCTGCGTAATAAATGAACTGTCACTGATTTGATCAAATTCAATTTCATTGATTCGCTGTACCACTGTACGAAAGTTTTCTTCATCTACAATATCTTCAATACATAAGATAGCTACTTTTGTTTTAGAAAGATTTCCTATTTGCAGCTCACGGATTCGTAACTTTTCATCAGGAATTCTTTTGCGAATTAAATTTATATTGGATTCAATAGCTTCTACGAATGCTTCCTTCGGACCTACAACACTAAACTCAACTTCAGGCAATGACACATCACGTGCTTTATTTAGAGTAGCCTTGACTAGTAAACAATGAACACCATATTCAGTTAACGTGATTAGAATATATCCATCAAGTAGCTTGTCTTTGATTGTATTTGTATCGGTTGTAAAAAGGATCTCTTCAATCGGGATAGTATTTTTCAGCTCTATAAGAGATTGCCAATTATTATCTTTTAGTGCAGGGATCACCATCTTTTGAAGCGTATCCGTATCAACTAATGTACGAAAATACGAGTACCAGTATTGGACATTGCTATTCTTATCGCAATATTGAATAAAATCACTAGACCTTTTAAATTTATTGACAACTTGTACAATTGATTCATTCACTACGTTATTTCCAGACGTATTTTTGCTCATTTATTTCCTTTGCACGCTCCAATTAAGTCATTTTTTTTAGGTTTCCAACTTTTGATAGAATTATGCAGTTAAACTTGGTTTGAAAAGAAACACAAAAAGAGCACCTCTGTAGGTGCTCTTTTCTATAAATATTTCTTATTTTGCAAAACGATGATTTCCAATTGTAATTGTTACTTCTCTAGAAAAAATCCAAGAGCTTTTTGCTGTCTTAGGATTATAAAAATATAAAGAACCTTTCCCCATTCCACGAAATGCTAATGCCTCCTTCACCGCGTTTTTTGCAGATGGATCTGCAGGCTGATTAATTGCTCCATTTTGTACTGGTGTGAAGGCATAGTAGCCTTGATCCTTTTGATAAATAACACTTTTTATATCATTCGGAAATAATGAACTATCTACACGATTTAATACAACAGACGCTACTGCAACTTTCCCAGCATATGGCTCACCTTTTGCTTCAGCGTGAACAAGTCTTGATAAAAGATCCATTTCGGCATTTGTTACATTTTGAGGTATAACTAATTTTTCACCAACGAATAATAAATGTGATGATTTGTTGTTTGTTGACATTAATTTTTTCACAGGTACACCATATTTTTTACCAATTAACCAAAATGTATCACCTGATTGTACTTGATGTGTTGTTGCAGCATTAGCTTTTGAATGTGGTGTCGCTATCGCTATAAGCGAGAAAGCTAATGTTGAAACAGCAACAAGTTTTACTATCATTTTTTTCATAGATTTGTAACCTCCTAAAGGTTGTCTTTAAAACATTTTTCTGCTGTTTTTCCCAGCCACATACACAAGACTAACAGGAATCTTGCTCTATAGCACCCCTCAAAATATGGTAGACATGCCATATGTTTAATAAAGCTTAACGGACAAAATTTGAACTAAAAAAGAGCCAAGAAGTTATGGTAATCTAACTTCTTGGCTCTTTTAAATAATGATAGACAACATGTCCACCTTGCTGTGCGATCCCACGAAAATGCTTAAAATCCTCACGAGCAACAAGGACCTCTCTAAAAGATAAAAACTGTTCTTTCGTCACATGATATTCATGTAATTCTCCATCTTTTAATTTATTTAAAATGTCATTGATCGTTTGCTTGTCCATCATTCTTCCTCACTTTATAAGCAATTTTCAGTTTTTCATTATAGATAAAGGATTCTTTATTTGCAAGAAGATTGAGCAGGTTAATAGGTTGTCTTTAACCAGCTTTCGAGACGCTTAAATTCCCTTTTAGCATCTTCCATCCCAAGTGAATATAACTCCTCTAATTTTCGTTGATTTCTCTCAATTCTTCCTACTTTCAATGCTGAGCTTGGCCTAATAACATACACTTTCCCTTGTTTTTCTTGCTCTCTAATATGTCTGATTGTTTCATTATACATTTTATATCTAAATAAGATAGCTTCTATTAAATTAGGATACTGACGATAAGCCTTATTTAATAACCATCTAATGTTTGATTTTTTCTTAAAATAAGACGCTTCTCTTGTTAGAACAACAATATTTCTCTGTTTTCCATCCTCTTCCGCTTTTTTTATTGGAACAGAATCAGTAATGCCTCCATCAAGTAAATGTTTCCCCTTATATTCAACAACAGGTGCAATAAATGGTAATGAACTTGATGCCCGAATGACAGTTAACATATCATTTCCATAATCCTTTTTATTAAAATAAACGGGTAAACCTGTGTGACAATCCGTTGCTGCAATGACAAATTCTTCAGGGCCTTTATAAAAGGTTTCATAATCGAATGGTACAAGTGAATTAGGAATTTCATCAAAGATAAAATCCATCCCAAATAATTGACGATGCCTCATATAGTTTTGTAGAGATAGATAGTTTGGATGTGTGACATAATCTATATTAACTTTACGATTCCTCCCTTTTTGCCTAGATAAATAGGAAGCTCCGAAGCATGCTCCAGCTGAAACGCCAATCACGTATGGAAGATATAAATCCTGTTCCATAAAATACTCTAAAACACCAGCTGTGTAAATCCCGCGCATACCGCCGCCTTCTAATACTAAACCTGTGTCTTTCATGATGAACGCTCCTTTAACTAAACTATTTTTTAATATAACATAAATCCCCATCATGATCAGTTTTCAAGTACTGCTTAATGAGTCATTCTTCTTGATTACACGGGAACAAAATCTTTATTTGTCATTTTTTTGGAAAAATAAATAAAAACGCTTTACTTACTAAAAAAAATAGTGTTAAATAATTCTAATAGGGGTTATCTATTTCATTAACGCCTTTGGCTCACGGCGTTAAGCGTATACGTAAATGATTAGAAAGAAGAGAGAATATCTAATCGTAGAAGAATATGTAAAGGAGCGAGGCAATGAAGATCGCTAAAGTTGGCAGTATCATTGAATTCAAGGATGGTTTAACAGGTGTTGTTGAAAAAGTAAATGAAAATTCCGTTATCGTAGATTTAACGTATATGGATAATTTTCATGATTTAGACCTTGATAGACGCACCGTAGTTAATCATAAAAACTATAAAATTATTAAAGATTCATTTTCTTAATAGAAAATCGACAACGAGAAGGACAATATGTCCTTCTCGTTTTAATTTTCCTTCCTTTGTCTTAGGTGAGGTGAAAGACATATTTAACCATGTACTTTGGTTTACAGCGCAAATCGCTGGAATATATCGAAATTTGACAAAAAAAGTCTAATCGTTAATATATTTTGAAAAACGAAATATAATTGAGGAATAGTAAATAAATATACAAATATCAAAAATAACCATTAAAAAATAGAAAATCATCTAAAAAACTCTAATATTTTTCTGTGAATAACTATAGATTTTCTTCGAATTAGGCGCAAATTAACGATAGTTGCATAAATAATAAGTAATGATTGTGTGACAGGAGTGATAAAGTAATGTATAGAATAACAAATCATAAAATGAAACCCTCTTCCCCTCCCCAAAAGAATAGATCATCTATCAATAATACGGTTAGTATAACAAGACATTCACATCCTACAAACGGACCCAAGATGAAACTTACGAAGATTCCCTTTTCAAGTAACATTCATATTAATTGTTTTCTTCATAAGCCTATTTATGGAGATAAAATAAAGCACACTTTGCAACATACCGATAAAAATAAACCTGACCAAGGCATTTACACACAGCAATTTACCACTTCTACCTATTATCAAGATCAACCTTTTTGCAAACTTGTCCATTCCAATATCCATGCAATTACCAGTTTATATCGAAAAGCACAAACTAAACTGAATCAAAAAAAAGAAAATGAATCAAACAATTTCACACCACTTCCTAAAGGACATTCCTCCTCAATTGGTACGAATAATAACATTGAACACGAAAATAACTATACATTTCCAAAAGCTCAACTCCCAATTGTACTAGGTGAATATGAAACAGAAATAATCCTTAAAAGATCGATCCCGTTCAAAAAAGGCATTACTAACATTATTGATATTTCCAAAGAATTGGTGTTAACTAACTGTCAATTTCTTCCTACAGGCTTTTCTGAATACTCGAACAAAATCAAAAGGTATGCTTCAAAAGGGACATTATTTATTGAAGGTTATATCGAGGAATCGATAGAATATATTCCTGCCATTAATAATGAATTAATACCGCCTCGAGATTGGCTAAAAACAATCTGTTATCAAATAGATCAAAAGCTCATCATTGAATTAAAACTCCTTCTACTTCAACTACAGGTTGTAGATTCTAGTAGTATGTCTAGCAAGCCCTTTTTTAATAAGTAACCCCATTCTAAAATTCCACTATAAAACTAGTAATATCATCTAATCACAATAGAACAAGTTGAATATTGTATTGTGTAAAGTTTAAATATTACTTTTAGGAGGAATTAAAATGGGTTTTTATCCAAAGAATTCAACTGGTAAAGCAAAAGCACATTGTGTAGGTGCTAAAAAGAATTGTGAAGTGAAGTCTCGTACAGAAACACAACTTCCGGTTTCAACTGGTCCTGCTGTTGTTAACCCAGATCTTGTTAACCCACTAATCAAGGTTCCACTTGTTTTAGCGGAACCAACTATTCAAGTAGTTGTAGAGGCAGATATTCCACTTAATCCGCCAGCAGCTGAAATTAAACGTGTTTTAAAAGATGTATTTTTAACTCAATGTAAACTTGTTCCTGTTGGTCCTTTTACAGAAATCAATGATACTGGATTCTTCACTACAGCTGGAGCTAAATTATTTGTAGAAGGATATATTCGTAAAAACATTGAATATGCAACAAATGACTGCAATGGTTCAATTCGCACAACTACAGCAAATGTTCCATTCTCTGGTTATGCTGATATTTCTTCAGAATTGCTAAATGATCCAATTTTCGGATTTGGTGAGCAACGAAGAGCACAATTTATCGATCCTGTAGGCTTAGAATCTCCTCGATTAGATAAGTACTTCTTTGAAAATAGTGTCCTATACAATGAACAGCCGTTCTGTGAACTAATTGGCGCTGATTTCTTTGAATTAGATTTTTCACCGCATAAAGCTCACACACCTGCTAAATGCTTCAGCACATTACGTGAAAAAATTGTTATGGATCTAACGTTAAAAGTATTACAACATCAACAAATCCATTTAAATGGAAATAGAAATGGAAATGGTGATGACCTTACAAGCTCTTGTTGATGAAAACAATCATTAATATGCTTTAAGAAATCTATAGCATTATAAAATCCATTTTGTGTACAAAAGAGGACTGATCCAAAAAGTCTACTTATCTAGACTTTTTGGTCAGTCCCCCTTTAATTTTCCTCCTTACTGCCAAATGGAGGTGAAAGAAATGTTTGCCCGCATACTTTGCACGCAAAATCACCTGCATATTTACCTAAAAACCGCTGTTCTACCTGTGGGTGATCACATTCCTGATTTCCCTTTTCCTCCCATTCTTTTCGTAGTTTTGCAGCTTCATGAAATTCCAAAATAGACACCTCCAGGATAGAAACATTTTACTTATTCATATATTCATTATTTTATTTTGAAAGTATTCATAAAATAACAGTCTCTAAGAACAGTTTTTACAGTTAAAACCTACATATATAATATTTTCGTCACAATTTCTTTTTACTGATCTACTACTTGGATTTTCCTAACTTTTCACAAATATCTCATTAATTTTAATTATTTCTATAAAAAGTTATTGTTGGATTTAACAGGTAATTGTATAATAAACTCTGTTATTATAATTTAAATAGTAGTTTAGTACTAGAACGGAGAGAGAAATGAGTCAAAACATTCATTTAAAACAAAACCTAGATCAACACCAACAAGCAATTTTAGCTTCAGAGTTTGACAAAAAGAAAAAATCTAAGGGTATTACTTTCTTATTATGGTTTTTCCTAGGTGCATTTGGAGCACACCGTTTTTATCTAGGTCAAACAGGCTATGCAGTTGCAATGTTACTTTTAGGATGGGCAACATTTGGCATATGGCCATTAATTGATGGAATTGTATGTTTAGTAAGTAAAGTCGATCAACTTAATGAAGAAATAGAAAGAAAAATAATTGCTCAAATTTCTTCTATTAATAAAGTAGGCTAATAATTACCTCTTGTTACACTCGATCACTACCTCCTGGAAGTGATCGAGTGTATTTTTGACTTTATAATAGATTCCTCGTTTAATACCCCCTTATAATTTATCTCACATGACATAAAAAATAATTAAACAACATTCTATTATTCAAGGCATATAGGGGCAGATACTCCGCAACCGTTGACAAATACGAAGTTTTGTCTGTGGTGTACCCATAAAAAAAGACAACCCCAAAGGATTGCCCTATCACACTGGTATCAATTGATATCAACAAAACAAAATTCCATCAATTATGTTTAAATACATTCACTGTGACATATCACATTACTGCAAATACACAGGTTTATCGATTATCAATCGTCTCAGGATACAAGTCATGATTCATTAAGCGATATTGTGCCATTTCTTCATATTTCGTTCCTGGTTTTCCGTAGTTAGTATAAGGGTCGATCGAAATGCCTCCACGTGGTGTGAATTTTCCCCATACTTCAATATAACGAGGATCCATTAGCTCAATAAGATCATTCATTATGATGTTCATACAGTCCTCATGGAAATCCCCATGGTTTCTGAAACTAAAAAGATATAGCTTTAACGATTTACTTTCAACCATTTTTTTGTCAGGTATATAACTAATATAAATAGTCGCAAAATCTGGTTGATTTGTTATTGGACATAGTGATGTAAATTCCGGACAATTGAATTTAACAAAATAATCACGATTTGGATGTTTGTTATCAAATGATTCTAGAATTTCAGGAGAATATTCAAATAAATATTTAACCCCTTGATTTCCTAATAGTGTTACGTCTTTTAATTCTTCATTTTTTCTTCCTGCCATGATATGGCCTCCTTACCTTCTAAGATTACACCCCACGTTTGTTTCCCCAAACTAAAGTATGAAGCTGTGGTAATACACGTACAGTATTTAATTCTGAGTCTGCAATGACTTGATCGATTAGCCATTCATATTTTTTTAGTAGATGCTGAATAAGATACTCTGTATCAAAACCATGAACGTCATCATTCCCTACTTGCAGGTAGAATGGAATGTTTGGATAACGTTTATGAACATGTTTAGCATATTGAAGATCTTCTTCATTAAACACTACGACTTTTAGACTAATAGACTGGTTGTTTTCAACTCTTGTTAACTCGTGAATCAAATGATCAAGTTTTTCAAAATCCGTCTTCATACCAGAACTAGGTGGTTTAGGAGAAATCGTTAAATCATCAATTTGCTTTAACCACTCCTGATATCTGCTGCCCTGTGTTTCGATTGCTATCTTTATTCCCTTTTCGTGAAGCAGGGTAATGAGTTCGTGAAGATTTGCTAAGAGTGCTGGATTTCCTCCTGAAATGGTGACATGTGAAAAGCGATCACCACCTAATTCAACTAACTCTGTCCAAATATCGTCAGCAGTCATTTGTCTAATATCATCTTTTGCAGATCCATCCCAGGTGAATGCTGAATCACACCAACTGCATGAATAATCACACCCAGCGGTACGAACAAACATTGTTTTCTGACCAATAACCATCCCTTCACCTTGGATGGTTGGGCCGAAAATTTCTAAAACTGGTACTTTTTTCACGATTGTTCCTCCTTATGTTTTGGACGGAACACAACATAACTAGTTGGTGTTTCTCTTACAAAAACTTGAACACATTTAGGTTTATTTGGTTTTGTATCTAAGTCCTTTTGAACCACTTCATAAATTGCTCGTGCGACACCTTCAGTTGTTGGAAAATAATTAGAATCTTTTTCTGAAAAAAGATCTGTATGATCGTTTAGCAAAGAGTGATCAAAACGGTTATGAATCAATTTTTTTAATGAAGCAAAATTCACTAAAAAGCCAGACTCATCAAGATCATCTCCTGCAATCGTAATGTTGACAAAATACGTGTGACCATGGACTTTTTGACATTTACCAGCATCTTCATGAGGAATATAATGTGCTGCTGCAATATGCATATCCTTGTTTAACTCAAATTGATAAGGATGTTGTACTTGAGGATAAATTTGTTGCATCATTGCCCATTCACCTCTTTTTCAGCTAAGTATTTATTAAGACCTTTTTGACGCAGGTCACATGCTGGACATTCACCACATCCTTCAGCAATAATTCCGTTATAGCAAGTAAGTGTCTTATTACGAACAAAGTCTAGAACACCAAGCTCATCAGCCATTTTCCATGTTTCTGCTTTATTAATCCACATAAGTGGTGTATGGATGACGAATGGTCGATCTAAAGCTAAATTTAACGTCACATTACATGACTTTACAAAAGCATCCCGACAATCAGGATAGCCACTAAAATCAGTTTCACAAACACCTGTGACAATATGTTTTGCCCCAATTTGGTTAGCTAAGATTGTTGCGAACGAGAGAAACAGTAGATTTCGACCTGGAACAAAGGTTGATGGAAGTTCTCCTTCCTTCTGTTCAATTTCAATATCCGCTCTAGTTAAGGCATTTGGTGCTAACTGGTTTAATAAGGACATATCCAGAATATGGTGTTGAACACCTAATTCTTTAGCAATTGATTTAGCCACTTCAATTTCTAAGCTATGTCGTTGATTATAATTGAACGTGACTGCTACAACTTCTTTAAATTGTTTTAACGCCCAAAACAAACAAGTTGTACTATCTTGTCCACCACTAAAAACGACAACCGCCTTTTCATTTTTCATCTAAACCGTTCCCTTCACTCTGTATTCCGTGTATAACAGCGAGTAAATAACATAAACTGTTACATATTAGATTTATATTTTGAACTTACTGTCTCTTAGTTCTAAGTGAACTTTTTATTATAAAATAAAAAAACACCTTCGAAAAATGGTTTCGAGGTGTCTGCTTTTTGTCCATCTATAATAAAAACTTATATCAAAGATATCATAGTTTTTTATAGA
>DASQMK010000628.1:0-12893 GCA_035645575.1 Metabacillus sp. | reverse complement strand
AACCATTGCAGCAAATAGGTGGGAAAATACTCCTTGCAAGTGGAAGCATCACATATGTAGTCGATAAATTAGAGAAAAAAGGATTATTGGAAAGAAGAGCATGTCCTAATGACCGACGTGTAACACATGCCCAAATCACAGATAAAGGGCAGCAATTAATTGAAGAAATCTTTCCGCCACATAAAGAGAAAATAGATGAAATAGTAAGTGTTTTAACAGATGAAGAGAAAAAACTTGTCACTGAGCTCCTTAAAAAGGTCGGCTTTCATGCTAACGATTTAATGAAAGGCGAGTAAATGCAAAAAAATAAGTAAAAAGGATCATCCTAATTAAATTGGAAGATCCTTTTTTTGTTTAGCGTACAATTATTAATTGCATGAACTATGGATATGCGCTTTGACATTCAGCTCCACAGGACGTGCAAGTGCAGTCTTGGAGATTGACGTCGCGATTTTAAAATTGCTCGAGGTTTTATTTGCCCTAGGCTGATTTAAGTCGCTTGAGTTTTGTTCCTAATAGTTTATTCTTTCTGCTCATTAGGTAAAACTAGAACTTCAACTCTTCTGTTTTTCTGTCTTCCTTCTTTTGTATCATTGCTTGCAACAGGTTTGTATTCACCAAATCCTTTTGCACTAAATGCTTTGGCATCAAGCTTATTATTTTCAATTAGTATTTTCATAAAATTAACTGCACGCATTACACTTAAATGCCAGTTAGAATCAAAATCTGAGTTGTTTATTGGTATATTGTCTGTATGTCCGCTTACAATAATATTGCGAGGGGGATTCATAACTAATAATCCTGATATTTCTCTTGCTAACTGGACATCTTTAGAACGAATATCCGCACTTCCTGAATCAAAGAAAATATCATTTAAAATCGTAATCATTAATCCTTCGTCAGTTAAAGTAGTCTGTAACTTTGTTTCAAGATTATTGTCTTTAATATAAGTGTTAATTTTTTCCTGTATCTTTTGCAAATTCTGCTGCTCTAAACGTTTCTGAGCTTCTTCTATATTTTCTTCGGATTGCTCTTTTCCAACATTAAGCTGCTCCATTTGTGCTTCAGGTGTTGGGCTTGGATATTCTAAAACACCGGTTCCTCCTGTAAAAGCAGCATTTAATGATCTTGCTATTTGTTGGAATTTTTGTGCATCAACAGAGCTCATAGAAAATAATACAATAAAGAGGGCAAGAACAAGTGTTAATAAATCTGCGTAAGGGACCAGCCATGATTCATCCATATGTTCATCATGGTGCTTATGTTTTTTCTTCTTAGCCATCTATGCTCTCTCCCCCGGCGACAGCAGCATGTAGTTTGTTTCTTTCAGCCACAGGCAGATATGTTGCTAACTTCTGTTCAATCGCTTTTGGAGCTTGTCCTTCTAAAACAGAAAGTACACCTTCAATCATGACTTGCTTTACTTGAGCTTCTTGCTTTGATTTGCGTTTTAATTTGTTTGCAAATGGATGCCACAGAACATACCCTGTAAAAATCCCTAGCATTGTGGCAACGAATGCAGCACTAATTGCATGACCTAATTCATCTGTATTACTCATATCAGAAAGGGCTGCAATCAATCCGACAACAGCTCCAAGAACACCTAGAGTCGGAGCGTAAGTTCCTGCTTGGGTAAAAATAGTTGCGGATGCCTGATGTCGTTCTTCCATCGCTTCAATTTCTTCTGTCATAACATCGCGAATAAACTCTGCGTTTTGCCCATCAACAGCCATAAGTAATCCACTTTTTAAAAAAGGATCTTCAACTTCTGATAATTTTGCTTCAAGTGCTAGTAATCCTTCTTTACGAGCTACTTGAGCCCATTCAGAAAATAACGGTATTAATTCTTGTATTGTTAACGTTTTATGATCTTTAAAGATAATACCAAAAAGTTTTGGAACTTTTTTAATTTCACTTGTTGGGAATGCGATAACTACCGCTGCGATGGTCCCTAAAACAATAATTAATAATGCAGCAGGGTTTAAGAGCACAGACGGGCTGACTCCTTTTAAGAACATTCCAACACCTACTGCAATAATTGCTAGAAATAAACCTATTAATGACGTTTTATCCATTGTAAATCACCAAATTTCTCATTATTTTCTTATGTATTATATCGGAGGAAAAGGGAAAAAATTTAGAGTTTATGAAAAGAAGTTTTTAAAAAGAATATGACAAAGGATTTCCCTTTGTCATAATCCATTTTTCTATTACATTTATTTGGATTGAGTTGTTGGTTCTAACATTTCATCATTCTCGTTAACATTGTCATATCGTTCAGTAAGTTCAATTTCAAGTTCATATAAAAAAAATTCATACAGCTGTTTATGAGTATATTCATTAAATAACATCATTTTTTCATCTCCTATAAATGATCTTGTTAATCTCATCATAGAGGAGATATGAGAAAATGACGTCAGCAACAGGATGGAAAAAAAGGTCATCAAAGTGTTGGAGTTTGTTCAGTCTTTTGACCGAAGGTGATCAAGTTAAAAGATTAGAAACCCCGTAGTAATAGAAGGGAAGTAAGGTAATAACTAAATGGCTATAGAAAAACAAACGAGAGTAATAGCTTGAATTTTTCTCATATGCAATGGATGCTAATAAAGCTCCAAATAAACTTGTACCGCAAAATAATGCAATTCCAAAAGCTTCTCCCAATCGAACTTGAAAGAAAATGAAGCTAATGGCAGATCCATTCAAAAAAAGAAATATGAAAGAAATGAATAAAAATATTGTGGAGCTTTTCATCATGAACAACACCTCATAGCATGTATATGTATGTTAGAGACATGCCATGACAAAGGATCATTGAGGGTAATGATTTAGATAACTAAATAAAAAAACAAGTGAGAAAATAGGAATCATAGCCTACATTCTTACTTGTTTTTGATTCTTAAGAAACAATATCCAAATAACTATCATCATTACAAATAATAAATAAATTAGCGTCTTCGGGGATTGGTTCCTGTAGACGATTAATAATAGATAGGTCATTTCCATTTGAAACAAGAAGTGCTCCCTTTACTGATAGAGCTGTCCTAGCATCTTCATATGTTTTCCATTCAGGTTTTTTAGAAATAGAGTATAAGTCGTATCCTTCATTGCTTGTGAGCTGACGAATGACTTCACTTGATCCATTAAAGAGAATAGAACGTGCAGCGAGATGTGCTGCTGTGTCGTTAGCCGTTATGTATTCATTAACATTTACATGTGCAAATGCATTAATATGAGCAGAATTCGTTACCTCACAAAGAGTGTAAATATCTGTATTCTTCTCCTTTTCAATTCCTTTTATCATTGAAGCAATTAATAATGTGTGACCATCTGCTTGAGAAGCAGTCTGTAAATCATCTGGTGAAAAGACCATGACTGATTTAGAGTGGAGAATATTGGCTTGTTCAAGGATAGAGGTATTTGCAGGATTTCCTTTTACAAATTCAACCCGGTCATGCTGAATCGGTGTTTTAGGTAAATGTTCATCAACGATGACAACTCGGATATGTTCGAATGCTTTTAAGAGCTCGTCGAGTGTAATAGCGGCCTTTTTTGTCCAATTAATTAATAGAATGTGATTTTTCGTTGTAATAGTCAATTTTCCTTCCTCCTTTAATCGTTTTCGTATGCTAAAGAAGTCGATCACTTTACCGATAAAAATACTCATGAGTCCAATGCCAACAATGTAAAGAAGCATAGCAAAGATTTTTCCACCTACCGTTGTCGGTGAAACATCGCCATATCCGACAGTAGCAACGGTTGTCATCGTCCACCATAGTCCTTCGAACGGGCTGGTAAACGTTTCTGGTTCAATATAATAAATAATATAACTGCTTGAAAGAACAAGTGTTAATGTAGCGAAAATAAGTAACCAGTTGTTCATATGTAGAGCTTTTAGGAAAAATCGAATCAAAAACAAGCTTTATCCCTCCCTGTTTAGAATAGTTGAAAAAACACACTATGAAAATATTAACATAAAAGGGGGGCTTTTTTTAGAGACGATAAAAAAAGAGATTGTCCAATTAAGACAATCCCTTCGGAGTTTATTTTACAATTATGTCCTCATTTTCAACATCAACAACAATTTGTTTTATTTCTTGTTGATCTAATAAGAGATCTGTAATCTTATCTTCTACTTGCTCTTGGATAACCCTTCTTAATGGGCGAGCCCCGAATGCTGGATGATAACCAATGGATGCTAGCTTTTCTTTTGCTTTATCTGAAACCATAATAGAAATCTCTTGTTCTGCTAATGTTACAGATAGCTCTTCAATCATCAGAGTAACAATTTTTAAGAGATCTTCTTTTTCTAATGAAGAAAACTCAATAATGTTATCAAATCGATTTAGAAATTCAGGCTTAAAGAATGAACCTAATGATTCTAATAACCTGCTTTCTTCAACAGCTGTGTTTGAAGACGTTTCAAAGCCAACAGTCACACGTTTTTCTCCAACACCTGCATTACTTGTCATAATTATGACAGTATCTTTGAAGCTGACTGTTCTGCCTTGACTATCTGTTAGACGCCCATCCTCTAATATTTGTAAAAACATATGCTGAACATCAGGGTGAGCTTTTTCAATTTCGTCTAACAAAATAATGCTATACGGGTTTCGACGAACCTTTTCGGTTAATTGTCCTGCTTCATCGTGTCCTACATAACCAGGTGGTGAACCAATAATTTTTGATACAGTATGTTTCTCCATATATTCACTCATATCAAGGCGAATCATCGCATCTTTTGATCCGAATAATTCTTCAGCCAATGATTTTGTAAGCTCAGTTTTACCAACACCAGTAGGACCAACAAATAGGAAGGAACCAATTGGTCTTGTTTTTGATTTTAGACCAGCTCTGCTTCTTCTAATAGCTTTTGCAACCTTTTTAACAGCATCTTCTTGACCAATCACTTTATTAGAAAGATTTTGTTCTAAATGCTTCATTTGTGATTGTTCATGTTGCTGAAGCTTGCCTACTGGAATACCTGTTTTCGTTTCGATAATCGCTTGAATATCTTCAACAGTAACGGTTAGCTTTTTAGCAGTAGCTTCGTTTTGATTTAGTTGGGCGGCTAGACGATTTTCTTCATCACGTAGTTTTGCAGCTAGCTCATAGTTTTCTGCATTTGTTGCATCTTGCTTTTCTTTTTTTAGTTGAACTAAACGTTTTTTAATTTCATCATGAGAAGTTGAGCTTTGAATTAAATTCTTTTTTGAGCCAGCTTCATCAAGTAAATCAATCGCTTTATCAGGAAGATATCTGTCCTGAATGTAGCGGTGTGAGAGATTTACGCAAGCTTGGATCGCTTCATCGGTGTAAGTGACATGATGATAGTTTTCATATTTTTCTTGAATGCCTTGAAGGATCTCAATCGCTTTATCAGGAGATGGTTCATGAACCATTACTGGTTGGAAGCGTCTTTCTAAAGCTGCGTCTTTTTCAATTTGACGATATTCTTTTAAGGTTGTTGCACCAACTAATTGTAATTCACCTCTAGCTAAAGCAGGTTTTAAGATGTTACCAGCATCCATTGATCCTTCAGCAGATCCTGCACCTACTACCTGGTGGATCTCATCGATGAATAAAATAATATTTTTACGTTTCTGTAAATCTTCAATTAACTTTTTCATTCTTTCTTCAAATTGGCCTCTAATACCTGTGCTTGCGACAAGGGAAGCAACGTCTAATAAGTAAACCTCCTTGTTTGCGAGCTTTGCAGGAACAGTCCCATTAGCAATTTTTAGGGCAAGTCCTTCTACAACTGCAGTTTTCCCGACACCTGGCTCACCAATAAGAACAGGATTATTTTTATTACGACGATTTAAAATCTCAATGACCCGGTCTACTTCATCCTCGCGTCCAATGACAGGGTCAATGAGACCTGCACGTGCAGCAGAAGTTAAGTTTCTACCTAATTGATCAAGGATGCCGCCTCCACCTTGTTGGACCTGTGTTTGCGGTTGATCCATTGCTGACGAATACGGCTGGAAACCTTTAAAAAATTGATTAAATGGAAAAGGTGAAAATCCTCCTGTTAATCCAGTAGGAATGGCTTGTTTATATGATTCATAACATTCATGACATAAAGTTAGTTGTTTTTGTTGTTTATTGATTTGAATATTTAGATGGATTGATGCTTGTTTTGTTTGACATTTTTCACATTTCATTTTTCAAAACTCCTTTTCAAAATAGTATTGATGGTGGAAGTCTTGACCAATTTTGACTAATGGGATAAAAATGAAAGGTCGGTTATTTGACCTTCTTTGACTATAGTATACTTTGACCTTTTTTGACTTTCAACTATTTTGTTTTATGAAATTCTTTCCAAAATGTATTCTAAACGAAAAAGAATCATCCTGTGTTTCCCTCATATAATGATACAAGCTTGTATAACTATAGTGAGGTGTGTTGGATGAGAAAATCTTGGATCGCTCCCTTCCAAATCGCGGCTGTTTATGTAGGGACTGTTGTAGGGGCTGGTTTTGCGACAGGAAGAGAGATTGTTGAATTTTTTACAAAATACGGTGTATTTGGACTTGCTGGTATCCTGTTAGCAGGGATTCTTTTTATGTTTGTCGGTACAAAGATGCTCATCCTATCAAAAAGGATACAAGCTACTTCCTATCAAGATGTAATGATTTATTTATTTGGGGTTAGGTTTGGAAGATTTGTGAATATATTTATGCTTATTGTGTTATTAGGTTTAACATCAATCATGCTGTCAGGTGCAGGAGCTATTTTTAAGGAACAACTTGGTCTTTCGGTTCGACTTGGTGTAGTAATCACGATATTATTAACGATTGCTGTTATGACTTTCGGAGTAAAGGGACTGTTTGGTGTAAATCTAATTGTGGTCCCAATGTTAATTATTTTTAGTCTATTGTTAGCGGTACAAGCTTTTTCGATTGAATCATTTGCCATTATTCCTTACCAATCTTCAGCTTCATATAAATGGGTCATTTCATCATTCTCATATGCTGCCTTTAATTTAACGATGTCAGCAGCTGTACTTGTTCCATTAGCAAGTGAAATAAATGATGAAAGAATGTTAAAAAGAGGAGGCATGCTTGGGGGGCTTTTTCTCACGGCTATTTTAATAAGTAGTCATATTGCTCTTTCTACTCTACCAAATGTAGAAAGCTTTGATATTCCGATGGCAGAGGTAATGAAATCAACATTGTACGCCATCTATTTTATTTACATTGCGATTATTTATGGAGAAGTGTTTACATCCGTTATTGGAAATTTATATGGATTAGAAAGACAAATTTCTTCGTTCATAAAAATTCCGAGCATGGTCATTATATGCGCGATCTTGTGTATTGCGGCATTTATCAGTAAGATCGGCTATAGTTCATTAATTTCATCCCTATATCCAATCTTTGGCTATGTTTGCTTAGGCATGCTTGTTTTATTAATAGTAAAAAAAGTACCGGAATGAATGTTGTCTTGTGCTACACTAAAGAAAAAGAAAATTTAAAAATACTGAAGTTGATATACTAGGTGGTAGCGTTTTACTTTCAGTTTGATAAAGGACAAAGATGCTTTAGAAGTAATAAGGAGGCCACTTTTTATGGAACGAATTGCAATCATTTCTGATATACATGGAAACATTCCAGCACTTATATCTGTATTAGATGATATTGAAAAACGAGGCATCAAAAGGATTTTTTGCCTTGGAGATCTTGTTGGGAAAGGACCAAATTCATATGAGGCGATAGAAAAAATCAAACAAGCATGTGAGCAGGTATTAAAGGGGAATTGGGATGACTTCATCACAAAAGAAACTGACTTTGAGACATTAAAATGGCATCAAAAGCAACTAACAGATGAGCAAAATGATTATTTGGAATCACTAGCGTTTTCACTTGATTTCTATATGAGCGGGAAATTCATCCGTTTATTCCATGCATCACCTTTTAGTTTATACACGCGCATACAACCATGGGATTCTGTTGAAAAGCGGCTAAGTATGTTTGAAAACACAGATCAAACAGGCTATTCTTTGACTAAGCCTGATGTCGTTGGATATGGCGATGTTCATAATGCCTTTATTCAGCATCTTAATGGGAAAACACTTTTTAATACGGGAAGTGTAGGAAATCCACTTGATCATACTTCTGCAGCTTATGTTATTTTGGAAGGAGAATATAAGTCAAAAGAGGAAGCCCCTTTTTCTATCCAATTTATTCGAGTGCCATATAATATTTATCACTCGATCCAGTTAGCTAAAGAGGTAAATATGCCTGATTTAGACCCTTATATAAAAGAATTAACAACCGCAACATATCGGGGATTGAAAAAATAGATTGAAATGGGTGTAAAAGAGTGAACATCTTATGGGATTTTGATGGAACTTTATTTGATACATATCCAGCTTTTACTCTTGTTTTACAGGAGCTTATAGGTGAAAATGCTACAAAGGAAGAAATTCTAAAGCAGCTTAAAGTGTCCTTTTCTCATGCAGCAAATCATTTTCATTTGTCAGATGAAGAAATTATCACTTTTAAAAGCAAAGAAAAATCAATTTCACCAGAAATGAAAAAGCCATTTCCTTTTGTTGAGGACGTACTCAAAAAATCAAATGTAAATGTGATTATGACACATAAGCCGAGGGATGAAGTACAGGTTATTTTAGATTATTATCAATGGAATGATTATTTTCAAGAAATTGTTGCGGGAGACGATGGATATCCGCGAAAACCTGATTCAGCCTCATACAGATATCTTCATGAGAAATATACTCTTGATTTAGCAATTGGTGATCGCTTAGTGGACTTGCTTCCAGCAAAGGAAATAGGGATCTCAACTTGCTTCTTTCAAAATCAAGCACCAGGAGCGGACTTTTACTTAAACTCTTATAAGGACTTCTTTGATATTGTGAGATTATAGCAATTATGATCATGATTGCTATTTTCATTTATATTGGAGTTTCCTGGTAAAGTGATAAAATGATTCATTTCTGGTCAAATTATGTTGTTTTTCTTTGAAAAAGGTATTTTTAAACGGATTATCACATATTTATTTAAGAAATCGGCTAAGTGTAACGTTTGACTGATGAGATTCTTTCGTATTATGATAATTCTAACTAAAACTGTGGGGTGATAATATGGGGCAGTGTTAAAAATAAATAAAATTATCGCATCCCTTATTGTACTCCAAGCGGACGCTGATAATAAAGAGGTTAATGACATAAATCATTTAAGGAAGACTTAACTCTCAGGAGGTGACTCCTTTTCCGTCATTAACGGAGAAAGGAAGCTTATTGGACATAGTGAATTTGTTGCTTGTTGCAATTTTAATCGCTCTTACGGGTTTTTTCGTTGCTTCTGAATTTGCAATCATCAGAATAAGGAGCTCTCGTATTGACCAATTAATTGCAGAAGGAAACAAAAAGGCAGGTGCTGCAAAGAAAGTCATCAATAATCTTGATGAATATTTGTCAGCCTGTCAGTTAGGGATAACTATAACAGCTTTAGGTTTAGGGTGGCTAGGAGAACCAACCATTGAACATATGCTTAAACCATTGTTTCAGCAGTATGATCTACCTTCATCTGTAGCGACTGTGTTATCATTTTCGATCGCCTTTATTACAATTACTTTTTTACATGTAGTTGTAGGAGAATTAGCACCTAAAACAGTTGCGATTCAAAAGGCTGAAGCTGTTAGTTTATGGTTCGCAAAACCATTAATGGCTTTTTATTTCATAATGTACCCATTTATTTGGATCTTAAACGGTTCAGCACGATTTATTACAGGGCTTTTTGGATTCAAGCCTGTATCGGAGCATGAACTGGCACATAGTGAAGAAGAATTAAGAATCATTCTTTCTGAAAGCTATAAGAGTGGAGAGATTAATCAATCTGAATTTAAGTATGTGAATAAAATTTTTGAATTCGATAATCGAATTGCTAAAGAAATTATGGTGCCACGTACTGAAATCGTATCATTATCGATTGATGCACCTATTCATGAACAACTTGAAATTATTAAAGATGAGAAATACACACGATACCCGATTGTAGATGGTGACAAAGATCATATTATAGGGATTGTTAATATTAAAGAAATCTTTACAGATCTGATACATGTCGAAAATCAAAAGGCTTTTTCGATTGAAAAATATGTTCGACCGATTATTCAAGTAATAGAGTCTATCCCAATTCATGAGCTCTTACTAAAAATGCAAAGAGAAAGAATTCATATGGCTATCTTAATAGATGAATATGGAGGAACAGCTGGTCTTGTAACTGTTGAGGATATCTTAGAGGAAATTGTAGGAGAAATTCGTGATGAATTTGATGCGGATGAAGTACCGTTAATTCAGAAATTACCTGATGCTAGATATATTATTGACGGAAAAGTACTAGTTAGTGAAATAAATGAATTGTTAGGGTTAGATATAGATGATTCTGACGTTGATACAATTGGCGGTTGGGTCTTAACGAAACGATATGATATTAAAAAGGGAGATTTTATCGAATTTGGTTCCCATATGTTTAAAGTACATGAGATGGAAAACCATCATATTCGTTCCCTGGAGATCACAACTGTTCCTCAAGTTGTAACAACCACAAGTTTATTAGATAAAAAAGTCGCAACTTCATAAATAAGCTAAAAGAACCTTACATTTGTAGGTTCTTTTTTTTATTTTTGAAACTTTTTCCATAATCAGGTCGTACTATAGAGGGAGTTCATTTGCATTGTGAAGGGAGGGAGTTAAATGAAAAACGGCAAAGTATTTTATGGTGTTTGTTTAGTAGGTTTAGGTCTTTTCTTTTTATTCCAATCATTAGGACTATTTGGAGATATGTGGAGTCTTTCGTGGCCGATTATTTTATTGTTTGTTTCAGTTGGATTTCATTTAGGATTCTTTTTATCCGGAGGCAAAAAGCAGCAAGCAGGATTATTAGTGCCTGGTGGAATATTATTTGTTTTAAGCTTGCTTTTTATGTTTGAAGAGGGTACAAATTGGTCGTTTTCGTATTTTACATGGCCAGTATATCTCTTTGCGGTTGGATTTGGTTTATTTGAATTATGGTTATTTGGGGGAAGAGAGTTTGGATTACTCATTCCAATTTTTATTTTATCTGGTTTAGGAGTTATCTTTCTAATTCAAAATCTATTTACCTTTAACATTCTATCCTTTTGGCCTGTCATCTTAATTATTATTGGTTTATATCTTATTTTTGGTAGAAATCGTCATACTTCCAAGGATGTGTAAGAATTGAATGTGCCCCTTGTGGAAAACATAAAAAAGCTTCATGGCAGAGGCGAAAATTCATAACAAGGGGAGTTTTGAACATGACACAATCCAAATCCCAAAAAGAACGTCAGTGGACAGTACGAAAGCAATCACAAAATCCTCATGGTAAAGTAAAATCATTTGATCAGCTAGCTGAAAAAGCAGGGAAAAAGGAAGATCAATAATAGAAAAAGGTGAGGGATTTCTCACCTTTTTTCAGTTAGCAGCAATTCTTTAACTTTTTTAGGCTTCTGACAAGCTTTAGCCACGTCTGTTAAATGTTTATTTAGATAAGCTTGGTCCTTCGATAACCATTGCACTTCTTTTATTCCTTCTACTATATAAAATGAAAAATCCCAGACAGCTTGCTTAATAAAAAGAGAATTTGTTTGAGCAATAAAGGATAGTGCCTTTAAGATGGAGGTCATAACCGAAACATCTTCTCTTGCGTAATGGCGGATTTGATAAAAACATTCATATAAATAGTCATCAAAACTAGGTTTTTCAAAGATTACTTTTAATTGACGATGTTGATCATAATAAAATGGTGTTGCTAGATGTTTTTTACCGAGTAAAGATAGAATTTTTGCCAGATGGTTAATGCTATTTATGGCTGTATAGGGATCGTTTATCGAAGGCGAAATCGCTCTGAGAGCAATTTCTACGAGCTTTTGAAGTCCAAAATGAACATCTTGGACAGGTTCTTGATCAGATGAAATTGTAATAAAAGACAAATAGACTTCTGCAAGTTCTTCATCCTCAAGCCTCCAGATTGAAAAAAGCGGTGTATCTTCATCAACATATTTCCCTAGATCCTGTTCAACCTTTATAATCAGATTATCCTTCATAGCTTGTGCCATCAGCTTATCGAATTCAATATATTCAATATATCCCGATTGCTTGCTGCATAATAAATAAGGTTCAATCGTTTGGATTTCATCGAATTCCCAGCTTTCCCAGGGAGGATCCTCTTTATAAGCATCTTCATCTATAAAATGCTTATGAATAGATTGAATGGTTTTTTGTGTGATATGAAAAATTAAGTTGCTAACCTTAATCCAAGTGGTGACATGGTGAATAAAAAAAACGAACATCCCTAAACAAATAATGGAGACAATTATGGCAAAGGTTGGAACAATAAATAATGTTGGATGGTCATTATTTCGAACAAGTAGTAATAAAATGATCGTATAGATAAATCCACCTATAAAAATACCTAAAACCCGCTGTGTATGATGATCTGTTATAAAATTCTGAAGAGTTCTCGGCGAAAATTGAGATAAATAGGTCGTCAAAACAACTAAAATAGATGAAAACGTAATGGTGGTCATTGTTAATAATGAAGTGGATAATGAGCTAAGTATAGTCTGAGCAAGATTCACATCTGATAAGAATACATTTGGAATATTTACAGAAAAACCTTGTGCCATCATATATCTGTCAACTATCATGCTGATAATAGCTAAAATAAATGCGATGACACTATAAACAGCAGGTAAGTACCAGAAGCTTGTTCGAACACGAATGATGATTTGTTTGAGTGACATATGAATTCCTCCATTGATAAATTCATTGCAAAAACAATTTATTCGTGATATATTTTCTAAGTTGAAAATTACACAGAAATCCGATTTTGCCCAAATTGGGAGAG
>DASQMK010000627.1:0-6691 GCA_035645575.1 Metabacillus sp. | reverse complement strand
TAATAAATTTTGTCTTGTTCCGCTTGAAAGGCTATATACACCTATTGTTTTCCCTTTTAAATCCTCTGGTTTCGTAATGTTTTTCTCTTTTAATGAAACAATATTAAACACATTCTGAGGATAGATATTATAGATCACTCTTAGTTTTTCCCCTTGATCTAAGGCGAAAAATAATGAACCTGGATCAGTAAAGGCAATGTCAGCTTGTCCTGATAGAATATTTTTAATGGCATCTCCACCACCTGCACCAGGAATAAAGGTCATTTTCAAACCTTGTTCTTTAAAAAAACCTTTTTCCTCCTCTACAAGCAGGTTTGTTTGCTCTGAAATGGGTTTGCTCCAGCTTGCTACTCGAATCGATTCCAATGTTTCATCTTTTGCCTTTGGTTTATCCTGTGTTGTTTCATTTGAACCTTGGTTACATGCTGTTAAGATTGTGACGAATGTTAAGATTAAAACCATCATGATTTTCTTCATATTCTGTTCATTTTCTCCTTCTTTTTTGGCTTTAAAAGCCATCTTTCTAGCAACCGGGCAGCCTCATAGAGAACCATCCCTAAAAGCGTAAGTAATACTAGTACCGCAAACATCAGAGGTGTATCCATCATCCCTTGTGAAGCAATAATCATTGCTCCTAGTCCTTCACTGCCTCCAATAAACTCACCAACAACAGCTCCAACAACTGCTAATACAACAGCGACACGAAATCCGGCTAAAATGCTAGGTAAGCCTGACGGAAGTTTCAGATGAAGTAATGTTTGCCATCTCGTTGCATTTAAAACACGAAATAATTCCTTTTTATTTGGATCAGTTTGTTGAATAGACGTAATCGTGTTTTCCAACAGTGGAAAAAAGCATATAAGCGCCGTAATGACAACTTTAGATGTCATCCCAAAGCCAAACCATAAAATAAATAGCGGGGCCAACGCCAACTTTGGTACAGCCTGACTGGCAATGACATAGGGAAGAAGAATTCTTCTTAAGAATTCAATTTCCCCCATGATAATTCCCACGATTAAACCTAATAGACTTCCAAAGAAAAGTCCCAGTATAACCTCTAAAGCTGTACGATATAGGTGTGGCAAGAGATAACCAGACACCATTCCATCCCAGAGAACAAACATGACAACTGAAGGAGCAGGTAAAATTAATTCTGACATAGTACCCGCGACAAGCTCCCATATGATCATGAGAAAAAGGAACAGCATGAATGAATAAAGTCTGTAATGTTTCATTCTTTCCCTCCATTCATGGCATCTCGTACCTTTAAGCAATGCTCATTAAACAAGGAACTGTACCGATCAGAAGATTTGCGCGGCTTCGGTAGTGATACAGTTAAATCAAACGTAATCTCCCCGGACTCCATGATTGCAACATGATCTGATAAATAGACTGCCTCGGCTATATCATGAGTAATAAATAAGACGGTCATCTTTTGATCCTGACAAAGCGCTAGTAAATCATCCTGCAAATCTTCCCTTGTAATCGCATCTAATGCGGCAAAAGGCTCGTCTAAAAACAGCATTGAAGGATGATGAATCAAGGCACGTGCAATCGCTACTCTACTTTGCTGTCCTCCCGATAGTTCTGTTGGAAAATGATGATCATAATCAGGTAGCTTCATCATCCTTAATAATGTCGCTGCTCTCTCACGATCTTCTTTTGTCGGTTTTCTCTTTAGTGAAATTGGCAAAAGCACATTTTCAAGGACTGTTTTCCACTCCAATAGGGTCGGAGCCTGAAAAACAAAACCAATTTCAGAAGAAGGTCTAATGATTTTCTTACTTCCTAAATAAACGGCTCCCTTATTTGGTTCCAGAAGCCCTGATCCTATTTTTAATAATGTTGTTTTTCCGCAGCCACTTCGACCTAATAAACTATGAAATTCTCCTTTTTTTATCTCCCAAGATGTATGATTAATAATTGTTTTTTCATCTTGGTAACTATAGGTTACGTTGTCCAACTTTAAAAAACTCATGCTGTCATCTCCTAATCTACATAAGAAGCAAGATCTTCTGCATATTCCTCTGCACGATGTTCAAGATCAACCATATTCACTAAATCTAGTAAATTAAAACGTCCATCATGATGCCACGCTGCTTCTGGAGATGTCATATTTCCCAGACATGTTATACGTGTTACACCAGCTCTTCCTAATAAGTCTGCGATTTGAAAGAGTTCCTCTGGTGAAGCTGCGATCCCAACGGTTTGTAAATATGATCGTGAGGTCTCAATATACGGCAAGATTTCAAATAACTCGTCAACCTCAACGACTCTGATGACACGATTTAAACAGCTTGGTGTTAATTCCCGTTCGTCTCGCTCAAAAACGACCGCCCAGGCAGTATGTTGTTCACCAAGGATTTCTTTATCCTGGTTCGTAAATAAGCTGAACTCTTCCTTCTGTCTCCATTCTGCAAGAGTTGCTGCTTCTTCTATTGAAAGACTTCTGCGCGGATACCTCTTTTCGAAACTTTCTAATTCATGGGCTAAATATCTAGCAAACTCTCTCGGTTCTACATTCCCACCGTTTTGCACATAAAAAACATGTGGAGAATAACAACCTTGCTGATCATACCGAATCACATCATACGCAGCATCCCGAACCGTTTTCCATACTTTACGAGAGTCAAGACTAACCCTTGAAACAATACCAAAGCTAATTTTGTGACCAAATGGTAGGAAGCGTGTAGTAATTGGAACACGGCTTTTGATTGATTCCAGTGCTTGATTTCCACCATAAGCAAGAACAATATCTGCTTGTTGAAAAATACGTCGCTCCTTTTCATCGTCACCGCCCTTCCACCAAATGACTGCTAAACAATCGGAAAGTCTTGGCTCCACCTCGACAATCATCTTGGCAAACCAGCCAGCAAATAAGGGTTCCGCACTCGGCAGTTTACCAATGGTGCCTGATTTAACGATCAGACTTGAAATGAAGCTCCACAGGGGAAGAGCAGGAACATTCCCGGCCCAAATTTGAACTGTTGCATTTGCTCCCACAGCCTTAGAGAACCCTCTTTTCGTTCTCGGCTGAAAATCGTCTAAAAGCAATGGATTACCAAAATCCTCTACGATAAAACGCTGCAAATTCTGCTTACGAAATGTTTTTAAATAATTAGTTAACCCGATTCTAATTAATTCCTTGTCATATCCTGTGACAATCGGCAAGAGTTCTTCCGCTTTTTGACGATAGGGATTAGAGCGATCTAGAAGCTGCTCAATAACCTTATCAATGATTTCTATAATTTGTGTCACTGTCATTGACTTAAGCACTGAAACACATGACTCTTTCACTACTTCTATCACTTGATCGAGTTGTTGTTGAGATAATAGAGGAACATGAACATCCAGCTTTCCAGAATCACATTCAAAAATTAAGCTTTTGTACTCTACTTCTCCTTCGAGAGAGCTAGGAAGATAGCCTGCTATTTCGTTCATTGCACAGACCCCTTTGTGGCTCTTATGAACTCATCCACAGCAATTGAACATCCTTTAGCCTCTGCTCCTTGTACTCGACCTAATAATAAAAAGCCTTCCTCTTTCTCTACTCCGAGATCTTCAGTTAAAATGGTTGTAACTGAATTGAAGTTTGCTAAGTCACAATGAACAAGCACACCTTTCTCTCCTTTGGCAACGTCTTCCCCTGTTAATGGATTGATCACTCTTGTACGAATCCAATGTGGACCTGATTTTACTGATGGAACTGTGCTATTTCCGTTATCATAAAATTGCGTACTAAGTTCAGTCATTCCATACATATTGATACAATCTGACTTTTCAACCCCTAGTAAAGTTGAAAGTTGGGTATAAAACGTCTCTAAATCAAGCTCTTTTGATTTATTTTTAAAGCCGCCAGTATCTAGAATTCTACTTCCGGATGGAAGGCGGAAGGATATTCCCCTTGCTTGTAATTCATCAAACAAATGAACAAAGCTAAAAGATGCACCGAGGAGGGCAAATGGTTGACCTGATTCCTCAGCTTGTTCTAATGCAAACAATAATTCCTCAACTTGCAAGCCTTGATCATTGACAAAGTATTGACTATCACTTGTCCCATATTTTTTAAATGCTAGTGCAAGATAATGTGATAGAGATGAATTCGGCATTTCCTCTTCAGTTGGAAAGAGGATACCCATTTTTATTTGCTCATGACCCTTCATAAAACGGTCCTTAAAATTTTTTAACATCGATTGATTGTAAACCTCTAATGTTGGATGGTAATGCTTCCCTCTAATGCCTTTCGTTGTTCCGCTAGTCATAAACACATCCTCTGATTGTTCAGGATCCTCACAGCTTAAGGTGAGCTCCTTAAATGCATTTATAGGTACTGCAGGGATATCCTTCCAGCTTTTAACCATTCTAGGTGTTTTTCCTTTTTGACGACAATACATTTGAAATGGTGCGTTATTTGTGTATTGGTAACGAAATAATTGTAATGCTAGATCATTAAAGGCTTCTTCAGAAGAATCCTTAACTTTAATAAAATGCAGAACACGATCTACGATTTCTTGTCTCAATTCGTCATACCCTCTTTCTTGATATCATTCTTAGTTGAACATAAGGGATGTACTCAACTTACTATGTATTTTTGAGAAAAATAAAAAGAGCACTTTGCAAGCGCAAAGTGCTCATAGTTTCCCTACTCACATTCCCTACGCTGGCATTATCCAACAGGTTAAACGGTCAGCAACGGAATAGTTGCAATCTCAGCCAGTTTCCACCAGCCCCCGAAAGATATTAATATTTTAAAGGTAGTTTACTTAATTTTCGTATAAAAAACAAGAGATAACTCATTAAACTTGAAGATCTAAAGAAAGATTAAGTGATTTATAATGCTATAAATAATAGAATTTAAAGAAAATTGGTCTCAGTCATCCTTGTAAGAGGACTGCAGCAGTTAATTAAGTCAGACCCCTTCAAATTCTATTAACTTCTTAAGTGTTAACTCCATAATCGTTCAAAAGTCATTTCATTGCCATCGGATTTTAAAAGATATACGTCAGGGTTTCTAAGATTTGACCATTCAACAAATCCAAATTCGTTATTATAATGGTTTAATAGCAAAGACATTAAATTTCCATGTGTCACAATGAGGGTATTTTCAAGTTCACTTTTAAAAACATTCTCAACAACTTCTATTATTCGATTTACTGCCTCTTGGCTAGACTCTCCACCTTCAAACTTTAATTCAAAATCTTCAAATGTTTGTTTTAATTTCTCAAACCAATCAGAAAGATGGTTAGTGCTTAGTACACGTTCTTTTAATCGGCTATTCATTTCTATCTCAATATTTAACTGATTTGCAAGTGGTTGTATCGTTTGAATAGCACGCTTATACGGACTTGAAATGATACGCTCAACTTTAATATTGTCAAAAAAATCAGCTAAATCGTTGGCTTGTTTTAAACCTCTTTCAGTAAGCGGTGATTCGGGTGGTTGCCCTACAGCTTCACAATGCCTGATAACATAAATGTTCTTCAATTAAACCACTCCAATATTTACGTTTTAAAAAATGATCGTTTATACCCTAAGGATACTTTTTACCTATTAAAATAAACTACATCGTTAACTAAGCCCTAGATTATACACTTCCATTAATTTCGATACTTATTCATAACTATAGAGATAAGGGTTCAAATTAGCTAAAAAAGGAGTTGTTTTTTTGTATCCTTACTATTTTTATCGAGTGAACAACTGGGGACATATTTTTAATTTGTTAAACCAAAGTTTACATGCTGAAGAAATGGTATGTGCTATGAGCTCTGAACTTTTCCATATACCAAAAACCAAAGATTTAAAAGGGAATCGCGAGATGCATGATCATCTAGTTCCTGCTTCTTACCATCGTGTTACTGCAGTAGGTTCATCACAGAGACTAGTAAATGGTGAGCAACAACAATCCATTATAGAAACACTAGCAGCTTGTATAAAAAATGCTAAGAATCAAGATAACAAAGTACGTGAAGGTTTAAAGACAATGGAGGAAAATGCAAGCCCTGAGTTTAAACCGTTTATTAAAGTAATTATCAAATGGCAAGAACAAGCAGAATCCTATTTAAATCAAGCAAAAAAATCATTGCAAACTATAGGAGTTTCATTTTCTACTGAAAGTGGACAGCAAAATGGAGAATACAATTCTTATTAAGATATGATCAGGTTGGTTATTGCAGCCAACCTCTTTTTTATTAAAATTTTTTAAACTAAGCTTTACTTCAATAACGAAATTTTAGAATTTCCACCTATTTATGTACATACTAATGATTTTTTAAAATTATGGTTTCTGATGTATCATTCCACATTATAGTAGCGTTAAAATTTTCGTTTTCTGTGGTAACTGCACAACCACTACAAGAATGTCCACCTATTTCTAATACCCTATTATTTAGAGCGGCTTCACCTTCCGATCCTCCTGAAACTCCTTCCACAACATAATTTATTTCTTCAGGAACTGGATTTTTACCTTTATATTTTATTGTAAGATTTGTTGATTCACTATCTTCACCTTGCACATTTACCTCATAATTCACTTGCCAATTTTCACTTTCACCAACGAAATTTATCAATTCTGATTCTGAACAAGCAGTTAATAAAGCAGAAGAAAAAAGTAATAACATTAAAACCTTTTTTATCATATAAATCACCCCTCCCAATTTAAATTATACTTCAAAGGAATGGGTTTTTCTTCCTT
>DASQMK010000626.1:0-16411 GCA_035645575.1 Metabacillus sp. | reverse complement strand
CGCAACCTGGAAAGTCTCCTCTTTAGCCGATACAATTAATTTTGGTGTGGTCGCTTTCGAAACGCTTTCAAACCAACTGTATTGTTCAATATCCGATAAAGGACGAAGGCTCTCACCGTGTGAATGCATTTTATTATTACTATATATCGTAATTCTATTGATGTCTGTTTGTAAAAATTTCGAAGTGTTTAATAGTGGATCTAGTGTATAGTGATAAAATAAAAACATTTCATAGTTATTGTCATAATGAGTGGTAACTCCTCTTTTTACATCTTCATTCCAAACAATATGATTCATTGCATCAAAATAAGTGTTTACTTTATAATCAAGACTTGAGATTGCCTGATTAAGAGATTCATCTAACACTTCATTTTCGCGTGTTATGAATAAATGTTGGATCTGATTATACCAAAAACTTCCTAAAGTAATGACTGGAAGTAGACCCGATAGTAAACAGATAAATAAAATTTTATTTCTGAATTTTAAGTTCTTAAACCAAACATTTAAATTTAGCATATCTAAGAGTTCTCTTTCATTGTTCTACCCATTTGACGGTATTTTTCCGGACTTGCCCCGAAATGTTCACGAAAACTACGAACGAAGTATGAAAGATTTTGATAGCCTACATTATGACATATATCATTCACTTTCATATTTGTACTATGGAGGAGATCTTTTGCTATTTCCATCCTTAGATTTTTAATATATTTATTGATTCCGCAACCCGTTTCTTGGATGAATATTTCACTTAAATATCCAGGTGATAAGTACACTTGTTCAGACAATAAATTCAAGCATAAGTCTTCTTGATAATGTTCGTGTATATATTGTTTTACCATTTGGATAACATGTTTTGAGGATTTTTTTTCTTTCTCTAATCTTTTTGTTATTTCATTTTGAACTGAAATCAATATTTCTTCTATATCAGAGAAATGCTGACAGGAATATATAGCCTCCATTGTTTTATTAATTGTTCTTTTATCATATAAGGGTAGATCATACATTAGCATTTGTAATAGTTTTGAAAATAAAAACCGCACATATATATGGGATATTTCTAGATTTGAACGGTACTTTTCGAACAATAGATTCATATTTTGTCTAAAACTAACGATATCTGCAAATTTAATGGCATTTTGTATAGCCTGTAGGAGGTCATCATCTGTTTCAGGATATTCTATGCTTTCTGATGATGTTTTATCTATTGGATAAACATAGGTGTCAGAGTAAAAAAAACGGTCCTCAATATCCTTTTCCATTTGCTCATATAATCTAGGCATGTCATTAGTTGATGAGAGTTCAGTACTGATTGAGATAAAACAGTTTATAGCATATTCTCCGTGAATTTGTTTTTGAATTCTTGTTGCGAGCTGCTTTGTGTTTAGTGAGTTCTCCCTATTTTTCTTTACTAATAATAGAATTTGAAAGGGATTGAGATCAATAAAGTCGCAAGAGAAGTTTGGAATGGATTTTTCGATTTGTTGATAAAAGAAAAGAGTGTCTTTATTTTTAGGAAGTCGATCGAAAAATGGCTCATCAAATTGCATTAAAATCATGTGAGAATATTCATTTAAATAGGCGAAATTTATGGAAGGGTATTCATTTTTAAGTTTTTCCAAAGGAGTCTTATTTATAAGACGATTGAGAATATGGCTTTTAAGAAGCTCAGTATTTGCTTCTATTTGTGCTAGTTCTTTCTCTTGAGTCTTTATATTTTGTATGACTGAACAAAGTGTTTCTTGAAATTCATCGGGTTTTATTGGTTTCAAAATATAGTCAACAGCTCGTAATGAAAGAGCTTTTTTTATAAAGCCAAAATCATCATGTCCACTAAAAAAGATTGTTTGAATAGCAGGATAAAGTTCTCTCGCTTTTGTAGCTAACTCAATCCCATCTATAAAGGGCATTTTAATATCTGTGAATAATATATTTATAGGCTGTTTTTCTAACTGAAAAAGAGCTTCTTTTCCATTACTTGCTTCAATTATATCAAGTTGAAAACGGTATTTATTTAGAAGAAAACGAATGACGTTTCGTTCGTCTTTTTCGTCATCTACAATTAAGATTCGATACATATTTTTACCTCCAAGATATAATCTTTGTTTATTATATCATTGAGGTTTTTTTAAAAACAATTAGAGATAAATTTTCCGGAAAAATGTACATGAAAACGGTTTATTTAATATTTTTGAAGAAAGCTAAAACAATTACACTAAAAGTGTGCCAATGACAGGCGTAAACAAAAAGGATATACGAGGGGGAGAACAATGAAGCGCAACTCATTATTTAAGCGGATTACCATGCTATCTTTGGCATCTATTATGACATTTTCTTTAGTAGCATGTGTTGAAAAAGAGCCATCAAATGCAGCGGATTCTTCGTCAAAAAATGGCGAGAAAGTCATCAAAATGGGACGTGTAACATCAGCAAATCCTAAATTACCTGAAGGTGATACTTATGAGGATAATGCCTATACCCGTCTTGTAGAAGAGAAATTAGGTGCAAAAATAGAAAATGCATTTGAAGGTGAAGGAGAAGATTATACAAGACAGGTTGCACTTGCTATCTCCTCTGGAGAACTACCGGATATGATGCGAGTTGATTCAAGAGAAGAATTGAAAGAATTAGTTGAGAATGATTTAATAGCAGATTTAACGGATGTTTATGATGAAAATGCAAGCGATTACATTAAAGATATATATAATTCTTATGATGGCCGAAGCTTAGAAGATGCATCATTCGACGGATCACTAATGGCGCTTCCAGCAACAATTGGGGATGAAGCTCCTAATATGATTTGGATTCGAAAAGACTGGACGGAAAAGCTAGGACTGGAAATTGATTCTGATGGCGACCGTCTCATTACATTAGATGAACTAGAAAAAACGGCAAAGGCATTTATTGAAAAAGATCCTGGAGAAACGGGCAACCCTATCGGAATCCCAATGGCTTACTGGTTAAATTCCGGAAGCTATGGAGGCTCTGCTCTAAATATGACATCTCTAGCAGGAATGTTTAATGCTTATCCTCGATTCTGGCTGGAAGATGAAAACGGAAATATCACAAATGGCTCCATAACAGAGGGAACAAAGCAAGCATTAGGTGTCTTGTCTGATTGGTATAAAGAAGGAATCCTTGATCCGCAGTTTGGAACTAGAACATGGGATGACATCATGGCTCTTGTAACTAACGGACAAACAGGGATTGTAACTGGTCCATGGCATATACCGGACTGGGGATTATCAACAGTAAGAGAAATGGATAAGAATGCAGTTTTCGAAGCTTATGCATTAGAGGATCAAAATGGAAAAGTAAACGTTGCTCATACGAACCCAACTGGTGCATTTATCGTTGTTAGAAAAGACTATGAACATCCTGAATTAGCCATTGAGATTTTGAACCTCTTCTATGACGAGCTGGCAAATTCCAAAGACTTAGCAACTGATTATCCAGAGGTTGCGGAATACAAAGAACTTGGTGTTGATGGTTCAACGAGACCGTTTAATATCGAAGTGTTAAAATCTGACAATTTATTATTTGACTATTCAAATATAATGGGTGCAGTAAACGGTGAAATAGAGATGGAAGAAATCGCTTCATCTGAAGCAAGAGATGCAGCAACCAGTATTATGAAATATAACGAAAATCCTGCTGATGCGGATACGGCAGATTGGTCAAAATATCACTCTCGAGTAAAAGGTATGGGATTGATCGATAAATTGACGAAAGAAGATAAATTCAATTGGGTAACGCCAGTGTACTTCGGAAATACGGAGACATTAGAGAAAAAAGGAGCGAACCTTCTTAAATTAGAAGAAGAAGACTTCATTAAAATTGTAACGGGTGCTAAGCCCCTTGATTATTTTGATACCTTTGTATCAAATTGGAAAAGTCAAGGAGGAGATGAAATCATCGCTGAAATTGAAGAAATACTTGCTGAAGAGGAGTAATGAATACTAAATAAGGGCTGCCTCGCAGTCCTTATTCTATAAGGAGGGAAAAAGTCATTATGAAACAAATAGAGCATGCAAATACAAGTGTAGAGCTCATCCAGCAAAAGAAAAAAGGAAGAAAGTTGACTAAAATTGAAGCTTCGTATCATCTTATGCTGTTGCCTGGGATAATCTTTCTATTCATTTTCAGCTATATCCCAATGTTTGGGATTATCATGGCTTTTCAAGATTATATTCCAGCAAAAGGAATGTTAGGTTCAGAATTTGTTGGATTTGAGCATTTTGTTTATATGTTCTCATTACCTGATACCGGTCAAATCTTTTCAAATACCATTGTTATTGCACTTGGAAAAATAGTGTTAGGAACTTTAATGGCGATTGTATTCTCTATTTTATTAAATGAAGTTAGGCTTAAACTGTTAAAAAAGTCAATTCAAACTGTTGTCTATTTACCCCATTTTTTATCATGGGTTGTATTGGCATCTGTTGTGGTGAATATGTTTAACCTTGATGGAACTGTGAATCAAATTTTAACTTATTTGGGATTTGAAAAGCTCAACTTTCTTGGAAGTAATAAGCTATTCCAACCATTAATCATTGGGACAGATGTTTGGAAGGAATTTGGATTTAATTCCATTGTCTACTTAGCTGCAATAACAGCCATAGACCCTGGGCTTCATGAAGCAGCAAGTATTGATGGAGCAAGTTGGTGGAAAAGAGTTTGGCACATAACACTTCCTGGTATGTTGCCTATAATCCTACTATTAGCTATTCTAAGTCTCCCTAATATTTTGAATGCTGGTTTTGATCAAATCTACAACCTGTATTCACCCATGGTTTATGAGACAGGAGACATTCTAGACACCTATGTATACCGAATTGGATTACTTGGCCGTGAATATAGCTTTGGTACAGCTGTAGGCTTATTTAAATCCTTAATAGGATTAATTTTAATATTATCAGCAAACAATGCTGCTAAAAAATACACGGATCGAAAGTTATTCTAAGGGGGTAGAGGACTGTGGTACAGAATAAAACTTTTTCTGGGCGGTTAGGAAAAGTGATCATCTATACAATCGTCATATTTTTAGGACTAATCTGTCTCCTGCCATTATGGAATATTGTGGCTATTTCTTTTAGTAGTAGTGAGGCGGTTGCTGCAAATGCTGTAGGTTTAACACCTGTCAATTTTACAACAAAGGCCTATATGATGATCATTGAGGATGGCCAATTTTGGCGCTCATTTTCTATATCCATTCAACGTGTAATTCTTTCACTTATTATAAATATGATATTAATTGTCTTAATGGCATACCCACTTTCTAAATCTAAAAGAAATTTTAGAGGTAGAAATATATATATGAATCTTATTATTTTTGCAATGTTGTTTAATGGAGGGATGATTCCTACTTATTTAGTCGTAAAAAACTTAGATCTCCTAAATACAATATGGGCCTTGGTATTACCTGGCGCAGTTCAGATTTTCAGCATTATTTTGGTCATGAACTTTTTCATAGGAGTACCAAAATCGTTAGAAGAAGCAGCTATTATGGACGGTGCTAACCCATGGCAAGTATTATTTAAGGTTTATATCCCTATCTCCTTGCCAGCACTAGCAACAGTTGCGTTATTTAGTATTGTTGGAAACTGGAATGACTTTTTTTCAGGATTGATTTATATGACTAAGGTTAGCAATTACCCTTTAATGACATACATTCAGTCACTATCAATTGATATTCAAGATATGTTAAAAGCAGGTGCAAACTCTAGTCAATTGGAAAATATAATGGAAGTTTCAAATAGAAATTTAAACGCTGCAAAAATCGTCATTTCCACTATTCCATTATTACTAATCTATCCAATATTACAGAAATATTTTATCACAGGTATTGTGGTAGGTTCCGTAAAGGAATAGTGATTTCTAGTTAGAGATTGGATAAAATGGTAGCTCACTATATATGATTAATTTAACAAAGAAAACTTCAAATCTCCTTTGTTTAAAGATTTAGCAAAAGCAAAAGTAGAGAAGGTCCATCAATCAATAGCGACTACCTATTTCTAAAGCGAACAGGAAAATTCTCAATTGGTTGTTGAAGTACGGTTTGGGGGAATCACACATATCTATGCAAAAATGGAATTAGAAAAGGGAGAGTTTCAGAAGTTAGTTTAGGAAATTGAGAGTAGTAGAGAAGTAGCAGATGAATAGTTGATTTATAACAGAGAGCAATTTTGCTCTCTTTTTTTTTGGAAAGATTTACATGAAAAATGATACTTATGTTAAAATTTGGGATGTGTGTACTGGTAAACTCATAAATTGATGGTGATAAATATGTTTACGAAAGATAGAAGTTATTTTGATTATTCACTCGTTTTTTTCATTTTTTTAATTATGATATGTAGCTGTGTAGCGATTTCTAGTGCTGAAAAATATGCTCAATATAGTGAAGATTTTATGATGAAGCAAGTTATCTGGTTTGTTCTAGGTACGGTCATCGTGGCTTTCATCTTTCTTTTTGATAGCGAACAAATCCAAAAGGTTACCCCATATCTTTATGGGATTGGCGTTGTTTTATTGCTTGGAATTCTCATTGCTCCAGAGTCGATTGCACCTTATCGTAATGGAGCAAAATCCTGGTATATTGTTCCAGGTATAGGCTCTATACAGCCTTCGGAATATATGAAAATATTTTTAATTATGATGCTTTCCCATATTATCCAAAAACACGATGAAAATGTTCGGGATCATCATATAAAACAAGACATTTTCCTTCTTCTAAAGATAGCAATTGTCGCCTTAATCCCCATTTTATTAGTTTTAAAGCAAAATGATTTTGGATCCTCACTAGTCATGCTAGTCATTACATCGGGCGTTATTTTTGCTTCAGATATCAATTGGCGAATTATTGTAGGGTTCATTGGGATTGCTATAAGTGGAGTTGCTATACTTGTAGTCTTATTTATTTTTTATCCAGAGTTTCTCTTGAATTTCTTTGGAAAATATCAGTTAAATCGAATCTATTCATGGCTTGATCCATTTGGAAACTCGCAGGATATTGGATATCAATTAAAACAATCATTATTAGCAATAGGCTCTGGAATGATAGATGGAAAAGGGTACATGAATAGTGAAGTCTATATACCAGAAGCTCATTCAGATTTTATTTTTACGATCGTGTCTGAGGAATTTGGCTTTTTCGGTGCCAGTGTTGTGATTTCCCTCTATTTTTTACTTGTTTATAGATTAATAGTAGTCGCTATCTATTCCAGAGGAGATTTATTTAATGCATTGATTTGTATCGGGGTTGCGACGTTGTTTACATTCCATGTTTTTCAAAACATCGGGATGGTGTCAGGGCTTTTGCCGATCACAGGTATCCCTTTACTATTACTTAGTTATGGAGGAAGCTCAGTCATGTCATGCATGATCGGGTTAGGTTTAGTGTTAAACATTTCTTTAAAGAAAAAGGATTATTTGTTTTCCAATGATGGTTAGTATTGCTATTTATATATAGAATCAGATTTTGCAGAAGGACACTTTCTCTATAAAGGGGAAGTGTTTTTTATAAATTATTCTATCAAGAGCTAATAACTTTACAAGGGTGATAGTTTGTCATATAGTTAGTTAGGGATACTAACTATCAAGGAGGGTCTTATGAATTTATTTTCAACTATTTATCGCTTTAATAAATTGTATGTTATTCGTCTTCAAGAGATTTGTACAGCTAACGGAATTACGGCTGTACAATGGCTTGTTTTGCAGCATGTTTATAAAAATGAGGGCTGTACAAGTATGGATATTGTTAAAGAATGGTCTGTTGAAAAACCAACCGTTTCTTCTTTGGTACGGAAATTAAATGAGCAAGGTTTACTGGAATTCACAAGTGGTGAGGATAAACGACAAAAATATTTATCTTTAACTTCAGAAGGTAATATTCTTTGCCAAAACATAACAGATAAAGTCATGGAGCTTCAATCTTACGTAACAGAGCCATTGCCAGAAGAAACAGTGAAAGAATGGACAGAACAGCTAATGGTGCTGGAGGAGCGATTAAAGCAGTATGAAGGATAAGATATGGTCAAGAAATTTTATTGTTATATCACTAATTAATTTTTTATCAATTTTAATGTTTTACTTATTGATTGTCACAATAGCCAGCTATGCTATCGAAACTTATCATGTAACAACAAGTATAGCTGGTTTAGTTTCAAGTATTTATGTGATCGGTGCGTTAGTGGGAAGGCTGTTTACAGGTAGATTCATCGGTAAATTGGGTCCTTCAAAAACACTAACGCTTGGTGTTGTATTATTTTTTGTTAGTGCATGTTTTTACTTTATTGATATTCACATTGGATTTTTATTATTTAATCGTTTTATCCAAGGTATTTTCGTTGGGATTATTGGGACTGCAGCAGGAACCATAATTGCCTCTATTCTTCCATCCTCTAGAAAAGGGGAGGGAATTGGGTATTACAGTTTGAGTGTAATACTTGCAACAGCAATTGGTCCGTTTATTGGCATATTTTTAATGAAATACCAAAATGGAAATACGTATATTTTTGGATTGAATGTTGGATTATCACTCATTATGATCCTTGCTTTAGTATTTATGAATTTAGATGCAAAGATGTTTCGTGCTACTCAGCGGGAAACAAAGGAAGAGTCGTTGATAGCGAAATTCATGGAACCAAAGTCGATCCCCATTTCGTTTATTGCCTTATTAATGGGGTTTGCTTATTCAGGGGTTATGTCCTTTTTATCTTTTTTTGCAGAAGAAATTCATTTAGTTGATGCGGCAAGCTTTTTCTTCATCGTCTATGCTGCTGCAACCATTTTGACACGTCCATATACAGGAAGACTAATGGATCGGAAGGGTCCTAATATGATTGTATATCCATGTATCGTATTATTTACCATAGGGATGTATATGTTTAGTCAGGCAAGTAGCAGCTGGATGTTATTAGTTGCTGCCGCATTAATCGGTCTGGGTTTCGGAAACTTCAATTCCATTGCTCAAACGATTGCGGTAAAAGTAACAGAGCCACATCGTTTTGGATTTGCGACATCAACATACTTTATTTTTTATGATATTGGATTGGGGTTTGGTCCATATTTGTTAGGGCTATTCGTTCCTTTTATCGGATATCGAGCTATTTTTCTATGGATGCTTCCAGTTATTTTAGTTGGCATTCCACTTTACTTTTTATTACACGGTAGAAAAGCGAAGTTGTATATTTAATAGAATAGTAGTTGATGAAGCAGGGGCAAGTGGTCGAAATTAGCACTTGCTTAGGCTTGTAACCTTCTGTTGCAAAAACTGTAGGAGGAAATGGACTCAGCATAGATATATATTCTCCCCCACCAGTTCCCATATCCAGCATTGAGGTAGCAGCCCTGATTGAGGTCATAAGATGAAGTTAAAATCATTCATTGTATCCACATTTATTGTGTTGCTTCTTATCGGTTGTTCAAATAAAGAAGTGAAACATGAATTTGATGAAGAAGTGACAATCATTGCTCCTAGTTCAATTGGTGGTGGCTGGGATGTAACAGCAAGAGCGATTCAAGAGATTCTCCTGCAAGAAAACTTATTAAATGAAATAAGTGTTATCAATAAGGTAGGTGCAGGGGGAGAGCTAGGCTGGAAATATACCTATCAACAACAAGATCACGTACTAGCAATGAATTCAAGTCTGATAATAACGAATCATTTATTAGGTCAAAGCAAATTAACGTTTAAAGATTTTACACCAATTGCTACCCTAGAGAAAGAATGGGAAGTCGTGATCGTGTCAAAAGAATCTAACATTAATAATGCAAAAACATTATTATCTGAAATAAAGCAAACGCCTCAACAGTATAGTATAGGGATTTCTCCTAGACTAGGAAATGATGACCAGCTATCATTCGTTTTAGCAAGTAAGCAGTATGGTATTGAACCAAAAAAATTGAATTTCCGAGTCTATGAAAATAGTGCAGAAGTTGTCAATGCATTAATATCAAACGAAATAGAAGTAGCAACGATGTCTATTTCTGAGGCAAAAAAATATTATGATCTTGGCCTAATAAAGCTACTTGTCATTTCCTCTGATAAGAGATTAAGTGAATTGCCTGACCTCCCAACATGGAAAGAGGAAGGAATCGATGTTGTTTTTCAACATTGGCGAGGTATTATGGGGCCTCCTAATATGTCAAAAGATGAAATTGAATTTTGGGATTACGTTTTTGGGAAAATGGTGAAAACGTAGACATGGGAACAAACGTTAGATCATTATATGTGGGAAGACTTCTATAAAAATAGTGAAGAAACCTACAACTATCTTGAGGAACAAAGTAAGATGTATGAGCAACTTATGGGGGTTCATTAGGACCTTTTAGTGTGAACAAAATGAACATAATCTCTCTTATGAACATAATAAAATAATTAGTTGTATTATTTACATTGGTAAGAGAAGGAATTATGATATTCATGAAGTTTGCGACAACTTCATTTGTGAGGTATCTTTCCTCGTAGACTTTAATGATTCTTTTAAGGGAGAAATGGTAGATGTGGGTTATAACTGTTTATGCTGATGATCGTATTAAAATGTATGAATTTGAAGATGAGAAAGAAGCAAAAGAATCAATCCAAAACATGAAGGGTCGTAAAGTTCTCTCACACGTTATCTATTTTAATGATCAGTTTATAGAAGCAGCTAGTTAAATATATTAAGCCATGAGGCTGACTCTTTTAAGAGATTGTAAATTCCCCTTTGTTTTTACAAGGGGGAGAAGGTTTAACTCTTAGAGTCGGCTTTTTTGTTATATATAAAATATAAGATAAGAAAAACGATAAAGCTCTTTGAACAAAAACTATTTAGGTTGATTTGGGGCAAAGGGTGCGAGACTCCTATGGGAGCTGCGGGATAGATGAGACTTATGCAGCCTTCTCATCGCCCGTCCTACTGAAAGCGTGAGCATCCTGTAGCGGAAATTAACAAGGTTTGTGAAAACAGCTTTCTAGTAAGATTAGAGTTGTTTTCATAGTGGGGGTGGATTTATTTGTTTAGATTTTTAGAAACTGTTGTAATCGGAATTATCGGGGGATTATTGTTCGAGTTGTTTCATTTTCCATTAGCGTGGATGTTGGGCCCGTTAACTGCTGTGTTAGCATGGAAACTATTAACGAAACGAGAATTGAATTGGCCGGTCGGCTTTAAAAATGGTGGCCAATTTATATTAGGATATAGTATGGGATTGTCATTTACCGTAGAAAGTGCGAGACAAATTCTGCAACAATTTCCATCAATGGTATTAAGTACAGCATTGATGGTCGTTTTTGGGTTTATTATGGCTATGCTCATCTCAAAATTCACAACAACTTCTTTTCCAAGTGCAGTCATGGGTACAACACCAGGCGGTTTATCACAAATGGTTGTGTTAAGTGAAGAAATAAAAGGGGCAGAACCTACAATTGTGACGTTTATGCAAACGATTAGAATGTTAACGGTCATATTTATTGTTCCAACCTTAGCGATTCATACTTTCTCAAGCGCTGGATCAGTTACAGCTACGATTGAGAGTCAAGTTACACAGGCAAATGTAGGTGTTGAAACATTACTGTTTTTGGGCATCATTTATCTAGTTACGATCGTAGCCGTACGTTATAAATGTCCAACTCCTTGGATTATTGGTCCACTTATCTCAGCGGCAATTTTAACAGTAACAGGTATGGAACCACCTGTATTGCCTTCATTTCTTAGTATCATAGCTCAACTATGTTTAGGTATTTACCTGGGCTTAAGTATGAAAGTCAATATGTTAGGAGATTGGAAAAGGCTGTTACCAATTACATTAGTAACTGGTCTTTCAATTGTAGGGTTTGCCTTTCTCCTTGCTTACGTGTTACATATCTTCTATCCAATGACAATGGCTACTGCCTTTTTATGTATCGCTCCAGGTGGGTTACCTGAAATGGGTGTTACAGCTCATGCTATACAGGCAGATGTATCATTAGTAGCTGCTTATCAGCTATTTCGGGTATTTTTTATATTGTTTATTGTACCCATTTTCTTGAGAGGTTTTTTCGGTAAGGATGAAAATCAGGAAGTGCAGGCTGGCTGATTAAAGGATCCGTAAACAAAATGAACAAAATAGATGTAATAAATTAAAAACAATAAAAGTAGAAAACGATTACAAAAATCATGTTTTGTATTACGATTTTAACGAGGGTATTAAAACGCTTCCAATCAAACCAATCTATTTCTAGCATGCTTATAAAGCTTCGCTACGTACAAGAAATTAGACGGTTGTTTTCAATATCCCCATAAATGGTAAAAGCTTCTGGAGGGTAAACATGTCTCAATTAAGCAATGCAAGTATGAATATCATCATTCGATTACATTTTCAGAAAAACGTCATTACCTTTAGTGAAATAGCGAAAGTAATTGGTGAAACAGGCGGTGATATCATAGGTATTGATGTAATCTCTACTAGTAAAGTTCAAACGGTACGAGATATTACGATCACTGTTAAAAACCAGCAGCATGGACAAGATGTGATGGACGCAATCAATAGGTTACATGGTGTTAAGGTTATATCGGTTTCAGACAGAACATTTCTTTTACATCTTGGAGGCAAAATTGAAGTAACGCCAAAAAATCCAATTAAAAACCGTGATGATCTTTCAAGGGTTTATACACCTGGAGTCGCCCAAGTTTGTAGGGCCATAGCAGATGAACCGCTCAAGGCACACTCCTTAACAATTAAACGAAATACAGTTGCGGTCGTTTCAGATGGTACAGCTGTACTTGGTTTAGGTGATATAGGTCCACTTGCAGCAATGCCAGTTATGGAAGGAAAAGCCATGTTATTTAAACAAATGGCAGAAGTTGACGCCTTTCCAATATGCCTGGATACAAAGGATCCAGATGAAATTGTTCAGATTGTTAAATCGATTGCACCTGCTTTCGGCGGAATAAATCTTGAAGATATTTCTTCACCAAGATGCTTTGAAATCGAAGAAAGACTAAAGCGTGAACTAGATATCCCAGTTTTTCACGATGATCAGCATGGGACTGCAGTTGTATTGCTAGCGGGACTTTATAATGCACTAAAGCTTACCGGGAAAAAAATTGATTCCATTAAAGTGGTCTTAAACGGAGTTGGAGCTGCAGGTACAGCTTGTGCGAAAATGTTGCTTGCTGCTGGTGTTCAACATATTATTGGTGTTGACCGAGAGGGTGCTCTTCACCGAGATGAAGTGTATGATAACCCGAATTGGACAGCCTTTGCAAATATGACAAATCCGTATAATGAAAAGGGCTCTCTGTCTGATGTTATGGTAGATGCAGACGTTTTCATCGGTGTATCTGCACCTGGAGTATTAACAGAAGATCATATTAAATCAATGGCTAACGATCCGATCGTATTTGCATTAGCAAATCCAGTTCCGGAAATTGACCCGGACATCGCAGAACCTCTTGTTCGAGTCTTGGCCACTGGTCGATCTGACTATCCAAATCAAATTAATAATGTCTTATGTTTTCCAGGAATCTTCCGAGGAGCTTTAGACTGTCGTGCATCAGAAATTAATGAAGAAATGAAAATTGCTACAGCAAAAGCGATAGCTAGTGTAGTTTCTGATGATGAATTAAGTGAAACATATATTGTCCCAAGTGTCTTTAATCAAAAAGTAGTTGAGAAAGTAAGAGAGGCTGTCGTTGAAGCAGCTTATAAGTCGGGAGTAGCTAGAAAAGATTTATTTAAAGAAGAAAATGAACTAGCAAGTACTTACTGATGAATGAATTTATGAAGAGATTAATATTTCAAGGATGCTCGATTTTTTTGGGCATCCTTTTATTTTGCGATTAGTAAGGAGATGGACAACATTAGTGAGATAAATGGAATGAAGGTCAAGATTCGATAGAAGTAGAGCAGGGGATGTTCTTCATAGGAGGTTGAAGAACAAAATCGATAGAAGAAGAGAGGGAAAAGTCCTTCGTAAGGGTGATGAAGACCAAAAATAACAGATAAAGAGAGGGAAAAGTCCTTCATAAGGGTGATGAAGACCAAAATTAACAGATAAGTAGAGGGAAAAGTTCTTCATAAAGGGGATGAAGACCAAAATTGGGCCAAAATCGATAGAAAAGGAGAAGAGAAAAACATACATTTTATAAACACAACCTTCGTCCCACTTCTTTTCATGTATAATATTATTTTAACTGAATTTTTACATAGAAATAGGTGGATGAATTGAATGGAACTGCACATGCAACAATAGGAGCTGGAACTGGGTTTGTTGTTTCCCAGTCGGTTCAAGCTGACCCGACAACAACTTTATTCCTGGTAGGAATAGGTGGGGTTGTGGGATTAATTCCCGATATTGATATTGATGGGAAATTAAGTAATAGGATTACTTTTTCACATACTATGATTCGGTCTGTGGCTCAATTAATTGGTTTGATGATGATTGTCTACACATTGTTTGAAGGAACAGGTCAAGAAAGATGGTTGGGGATTGGCGCTGGAATTGCTATTATTGCGATTGCTTCTAAGATTAAACAAAGGCATATGTTAACCATTACCGGTTTGGGAGTGCTCGTAGGAGGAATCTCATTACAGGAAATCTGGCTGATTTTGCTAGGTATCTATATTATCGTAGCTTCTTATATCCCTCATCGAAGCTATACGCACTCTTTAGTTGGAATTGGATTTTTTGCCTTCATTGCTCATTACTTTCAAGCTTCCATCGGAGTCGATGGAATATTTCTAACATGCATACTCAGCTATAGCAGCCACTTAATTGCTGATATGAAGGTTTTGCCGTTTAATAAGCGCGGAGTAAAATTCTTTTTGCCTTTTTCTTCGAAGGAACTGTAGCACAGGGAATATCAATAAGTTATCCTAGATACTCCTAGTAATCTGTATGTCTACGCGAGGTAGCCTTTACAATTCTATAAGGACAGTACCAGGAGTATTTAGTAACTCCCGGTACTGTCCATTTATGAAGATACTAACAAGAATTTGTGTCACTATAGACATGAGTAATTCTCTACCTTTTCTTTAAGTGCTTTATCTAGTGCTTGCCATGGCATTAAAGCACAGTTGTGTCTTGCTTTTAAATGATGAACACCCTGTAACGAGTAACTGTCACCCAAATCAATATTTGGATCTGTGAGTTCACCAGTCCGGATCAATTTTTCAAATGCTTTTCTCAAGGAAGAAATTTCTCCTAGTGTCCTATTTTGTATTAGTTCTGTCATCATCGAGGATGACGCCATACTTATACTACACCCTTCGCCAAGGAAAGCCACTTTTTTGACTATGTCATGTTTAACTTCTAAAAATAGAGTCATCACATCTCCACAAGTTGGATTTTTATAATGCACTTTAAGGATATTTTCACCTACTAATTCTGTGAAGTTACGTTTTTGACGATAATGATCTAATATGACCTGTCTATAAATATGCTCTAGCTTCATAGTCAACACTCCTACTAGCTATTCCGCAATGCAATTTTTAAATTGTTGAACTAACTGCTCTTTATTTAAATTCTTACCTATGAAAACGAGCTCACTTAATCTTGCTTCATTTTGTTTCCATTTACGCTCAGGTTTTCCTGAAAACAACATATGAAGTCCTTGAAAGACAATTCGATTCTCCATTCCTTTTATATGAAGAATTCCTTTATAGCGTAATAAATCTTCACCTTTTTTGCGAACAAGATAACTCATCCAACGGTCTAATTTTTCTAAATCAAGCGGTTGTTCCTCACGGATTGCTACTGAAGACACATGGTCATCATGGTGGTGATGATGGTGGTCATGGAGAAAATGAGGATCAATTTGAAGCTTATCATTAACATCAAATGATTGAATACCTAGAATTTCTTTTAAATTAATTTGACAATTTTTTGCGTATAATCTTTTGGCTGTGGGATTCATATGTCTTAATCTTTGTTCTAATGTTTTTAATTCTTGTTCACTTACTAAATCAAGTTTATTTAAAATCATGACATCAGCAAATGCAATTTGTTCTTGTGCCTCATCATGTGTATCAAGGTGTTTTGTTACGTGTTTACTATCTATTACTGTAATAATGCTATCAACCTCGAATTTTCCCGAAAGTAACTCATCCATAAAAAAAGTCTGTGCAACAGGAGCAGGGTCAGCAAGTCCAGTGGTTTCTATTAATACACGGTCAAATTTCACTTTTCCTTGATTCATTGAAAAGACTAATGTTCTTAAAATCCGAATTAAATCACCCCGTACTGTACAACAAATACATCCATTGTTCATTTCTAAAATTTCCTCATCGGCATTTACAACAAGTTGGTTATCTATCCCAACTTCACCGTATTCATTCACAATGACAGCGATCTTTTGTTGATGCTTTTCCGTCAGAATTTGATTTAAGAGGGTTGTTTTCCCAGCGCCTAAATAACCAGTTAAAATAGTGACAGGAATTTTTACAGGATGAA